>NZ_JAAHGN010000001.1:0-31538 GCF_010672485.1 Moorena sp. SIO2C4
GGTAAACCAGTCAGCTTAACCAGGGCAATGTTTTCCTGGTGAGAGAGGGTACCAGCATAGACAATATCGCATTGGATATTATACTGCTGGGCAATCAGCTGGTAAGCCCAAGCGCTAGAGAGAGCATCTGGGTCAGGGAAATCTTGTAGGATGATCAGTTGCCGCTCATGTTGGTGACGCTCTAGAGTCTCCTGCAACTGTTGTACTTTTGAATGTACTTTTGAACCTGATGTAGCCGACTGCCGCCTTTTTGTTTGGGAATTTCCCACGAAGGGATTTAGATCTTGAGTAGATGACGGTTGCGCTTTAGCATCAACCTGTTCTGAATCTAAGCTAGATGCACCACTGTTAAGTAAATTGTTAGTCATTAGTTATTTAGTCATCAGTCATTAGCCATTAGTCATTAGTCATTAGCCATTGGTCAACCCCCTTTTGGCTTGATTAGTCGTGGCATGAGTTAGCAGACTAGGCACCAATCACATACTTCCGCCATTCCTGATGCCGTCCAGTTTTTAAGTGTTTAGCAATTTCAAAGTGGAGACTACTATAAGGTCTCCGGGGTTGGGTTTGCAACATCATGTTGGCTTCTTTGGGGGTGCGATTCCCTTTTTTGACGTTGCAGCGCACGCAAGCTGTAACAATATTTTCCCAGGACTCACCTCCATGGCGAGAACGAGGAATCACATGATCTAAGGTTAAGTCATCACCACTGTAGCCGCAGTATTGACAAGAGTGACCATCACGGTGCAGGATGTTACGACGGGTAAGGGGAATCTCTTTGTAGGGTACCCGTACGTAATGGCGCAGTCTAATCACTGTAGGCAGTGGAAAATCTGCGTAAACGTATTTGCCGTTATGTTCGATACGCTCTGCCTTACCCTTGATCAACAAGACAACTGCCCGTCGCCAGTTGGTGATGTTGAGCGGCTCATAGGAGGCGTTTAACACCAGAACCTTACCCATTGGTGATCTCAGCTAGGAGGATTTTCCCAGATAGTAGCACAGGTTGCTCAATCTGGGTCGTTTTTCCATGGGTTAGTTTAATTTACCTTGTTGCTGAACTGCTGAACTAAAGGCTGAACTAAAGAAATCCGTCAAGGGTTCAGTCAAATATAGTTAGGTCAGTTACCCATTACCCATTACCCATTACCCATTGCTTTAGGACCTGTGAGCAGATAAGTAGTCATTTTCCCTTTTCCTTTGACTTCAAACGGTTCCCGTTTATCAAACCGGTACTTATCTTTTAATTTCTCATAGGTCCTAACTGTAACCTGAATGCTACCTGGTATACCCTGAGATTCCATACGGCTAGCCATATTTACGGTATCACCCCACAAATCATAGCTAAATTTTTTGATTCCAATTACCCCAGCCACCACTGGTCCACTGTTGATGCCAATCCTGAGACGGAAATTTTGATTCGTTTGAGCATTGTACTGCGCAATTAATTTTTGCATATCCAATGCCATTTTAGCGATCGCGTCCGCATGATAATTGCAGGGTTTTGGCAGACCGGCAACAGCCATATAAGCATCACCAATCGTCTTGATTTTTTCGACACCATGCTCCTCAGCTAGTTGGTCAAACTCTGAGAAAATTACATTGAGAATTTCGACCAGTTCGGTGGGAGAGGTTTGGGTTGAGAGTTTGGTAAAGTCAACTAAATCAGCAAACAAAACGGTGACATCTTCAAAACTTTCTGCCAGGGTACGTTCTCCTTTTTTTAACTGTTCTGCGACCGGTTGGGGCAAGATATTAAGCAGCAAAAGCTCAGCTTGGGTTCGGGCACGACGAAGTTCATCTTCAGCTTTTTTACGCTCTGTAATGTCGCTAACTGTGCCTTCGTAGTAGAGTAAATCACCAAAATTGTCTCTGACTGCTCGTATATTTTCCGAAATCCAAATTACCATACCATCTTTCCGATAGACTTCGGACTCAACGTCTGATAACGTTTCTTCTTTGTGGATTAGGGCTAATATATCGTCACGACGCATCGGTGCGAGGTAGAGTTGTTTCCCAATATCCGTGACTTGATTAATCAGTTGTTCTGGCGACTGATAGCCCAAAATACTTGCGAGTGCTGGATTAGCGGTGATAAATTGTCCTTCTGGTGTAACTTGACAAATGCCTTCATTGGCATTTTCAAAGATACTGCGATATTTATGCTCAGCTTCTTGTTTCTGCTTGATTTCCTGTTGCAGCTGAAAATTTTGTTCTTGTAGTTGCTTTTGTAAACGCCCGAGTTTCAAGTGAGTGTTGACTCTCGCTCTTACTTCTTCCTGCTGCACTGGTTTGGTGAGATAATCTACTGCACCGAGTTTGAAACCTTTAACTTTGTCGAGAGTATCAGTACGAGCCGTCAGAAAAATAACTGGGATGTCTCTAGTTGACTCTTGAGCTTTCAAGCGACGGCAAGTTTCAAACCCATCAATTCCGGGCATCATAATATCCAGTAAGATTAGATCCGGTTGAGTATAGTTGACTTTCTGGAGGGCACTATAGCCATCTTGAGCGACTAAGACTTTGAAGCCAGAATTGCTCAACAACTCAAACATCACCCCTAAATTAGTCGGACTATCATCAACAATCACAATTACACCTTTATAGCCAATTTTATTATAGCTCTCGGTTAGGGTTATTTGGCTGGAATAGGAATGATTATTAGCTTGAGTTACTGAGTAAATATTCATAATTACATGAACTTATTATTGGTTTTTTTTCGCTAAGCAATGGCTAATTAATAAGAGCCCAAATAATCTGATATCATCTCACAAAAAATAAATAAGCCCTTAAAACTATAAACCTTAAAACTATAACCTTTAAAACTATAATAACTTATTCATGGCTTAAATCATCATTTAAATGGCTAGTTATTTTAAAGATATATAATTTATTTTTTAATAACTTTATATTTTTTTTAATCCTTTGATTGACCATGAGCTTCGCGGTCTTTTTTATCCATGTAATTCCTAACAAATTCCAGTATTTGTCTTTCTTGAAAGCCTTTTGATAATTGACGCAAGTTTTGAGCAAAGGGGATGAATTTATCATCCAACTGTTCAATCAAATTAGCTTCCTCTTGGATCCCTCTAATATCACCGATGATGGCGAGTTCATACAGAACGGAGATTTTCTCTGGCGATGGAGCTACAGGCATAACGTCTTCAGCTTTCTCTTCCTTAGTGGATTCTACAATTCCTTGTCCTCCTTGTTGTTCCTGGGAAACGTCTGGTAAATCTAAATCTAGCCAAAAAATACTACCTTGACCGACAGTGCTTTTCACCTTTAATTCACTACCCATTAATTCCGCTAAACGTTTACTAATCGATAGTCCTAAGCCTGTACCATTAACCTGACGGTCAGTGTTACCCACTTGATGGAATGGCAAAAATATTTCTGCTAGTTGTTTTGGTGGGATACCAATGCCAGTGTCTGCTATGACAAAGCGCATTTTTTGAGTACCTTGCTTTTCGGTTAAAGACCGATCAACGTTCAACTCTGAACACCCCAAATAACCAACTTTAAAGGTTACCCCGCCAGTATCTGTAAATTTGACAGCATTTCCCAAAAGGTTCATCAGAACTTGTCGCAGTCTTATTTCATCACCCTTGACAAATTCAGGCAGGGGCGAAAGGAATTCGTAACGGAATGAAAGGTTTTTTTGTTTAGCACTGATCACCACAATTTCCACAATACCTTCCAGAAACTTGGGAAACTGAAAATCTCTGACATCCAGTTCCATTTTTATGGCTTCGATTTTTGATAGATCCAGGATGTCATTGAGTAGGGTTAACAGATGCTGACCACTTTGCTGAATAATACTGAGCTGCTCTTTTTGCGTAGCGCTCAGATTAGGTTCCTCTTGGAGGATTTGGGCATAACCTAAAATGCCGTTAAGGGGGGTACGTAATTCATGGCTCATGTTGGCTACAAATTCACTCTTAGCCCGATTGGCTACTTCCGCGTCAACTTTAGCCTGCTTCAACGCCTGTTCTGCCTGTTTGCGATCGCTAATGTCTCGAAAAATTCCCTGCACAACTGTCTTGCCTTGCAGCTCTAAAGTAGTGGCACTAACTTCTACAGGCACCGTTGTACCAACTTGATGCAGTAATTCCAGTTCTTCTTGAAATACACCCCCTGCCTCCACATGTTGCTGGAAACTTTGGGAGTAGGCTTTGAATCGTTCTCGTGGAATAATCTGACTCTGATGCAAGCCAATAATTTCAGCTCTCCGACGGCCCAGCATCTGTTCCGCCATCTGATTGGCTTCCAGGATGATTCCGGTTTCCGCATCTGCCATCAGAATGGCATCACCAGCTGACTCAACTAACTTGCGATACTTCTGTTCCGCCTGCCGTAGTTTTGCCTCTGATAGCTTGCGTTCAGTGATATCTCGGTTGCAGAATATTCTACCATAGTAATCCCCACCACTCGTGAGCACTGGTGCTGAATAAAAGTCAAAAATACGCCCATCCTTGATTAAAAGTTCATCGTAGTTCGTTGTTTTGGGATGAGCTTGGAGATAGTCCACCTGAGCTAGAAATTCTTCGGGATGCTTCAGTTGAGAACTCACCTGCTTGAGCAATTCTTGAATATCATTGGTTTCAAACAATTGTTCTGGAGTCTGCCACAAGTCAGAGAAACGGTGGTTGTAGGAAACCACCCGAAAATTTTCATCAACCACTAAAATTCCATCAATGGCAGCTTCTTGTTGCGCTTTGAGCATGGCATTTGTACGGAGCACATCCTCCTGTGCCACAGAGCGCTCAATGGCAATTCTAGCTAGTTGGGTGGCTTTATCCGCCAGTTCTTGCTCTTCGGGGTTTGGGGTATGAGGTTGAGTGTAATAGGTTGAGAAGGTGCCTAGCACCGTCCCTTGAGTGGACAAAATGGGGATAGACCAACACGCTCTGAGATTGTGGGAGAGTGCCAAATCCCTGATACTTCCACACAGGGGATGAGTGGCAATATCCTTAACCATGACCGATTCTCGCCAATAGGCGGCAGTGCCACAGCAACCCATATATGGAGCAATAACCATACCATCAATCGCCTGAATGTAGGATTCTGGAAGGCTGGGAGCGGCAGTATGACGCAGATTAACCCCATTTTTGTCCACCAGCAAGAAAGCACACCTAATCTTGGGCAATTGCTCCTCAATCAACCGAGCTAGTCGGTCTAGTACATCTGGCAGCTTCTCCCACTGGGTAATCATTTCCAGGATACGATTTTGTCCAGCTAACAAGGCTTTAACTCTCTGGCTATCAGTAATGTCAGTAAAGGTGCCAACTAGACGAACCACTTCACCGTTATCATCTGTGATCACCAGACCAGTGGAGAGAATCCAGGAAATTGAGCCATCTGTGCGCAGCAGACGAAACTTTTGTTTCCACTTCTTGATGCAGTCGCTCATGGGGGAAACCCCCAAGACCGCGCTGCATCGCTGAGAACTTCGTCCAGTACATAGGTTATCTAGGATGGCTTTCACCTGATCTTGATCCTCAAGATGAATCAGTGCCAGTAATTCATTAATGGTCGGTCCATCTTGATCCAATGGGTAGCCAATCAGGCTGAGAAATTGGGGTGAGTAGTAATGATCATAGGTCTTCAGGTTGATTTCAAAGAGTCCGTTGGTGTTGGCTTGAATAGCCAGAGCAAACCGTTCCTCACTCTCCCTAAGCGCATCCTCAATGCGCTTGTGTTCAAGAACCTCCGCGATTAATTGTCGATTGAGCTGCCTCAGGGTAGCTGTTCGCTCTTGAAATTGATATTCCAGCCGTTCATTTTGGTAAAGGAGTGCGTCTTGAGCGTGCTTGCGCTCTGTGATCTCCTCAACTGTAGCTTCGTAGTAGAGTAGAAAGTTACTACTATCGCGGATAGCCCGCACGTTTTTGGAAATCCAGATTATACTACCATCTTTTTGATAAATCTGTGCTTCAAACCCTGAAACAACACCATCTTCCTGTAGCTGTAGAAGCAAATCTGCCCGGCGTTGAGGGTCAACGTAAAGTTGGTGGGCAATATCGGTGACACTTGCTACTAGTTCTTCCGGTGATTGATAGCCATATATTCTCGCTAGTGCCGGGTTAGCACTGATATAGCTTCCGTCAGGTGTGGTCTGACAAATGCCCTCGACAGCATTCTCGAATATGCTGCGGTATTTGGCAACGCTTAAGAGTAACAACTCTGCCGCCGAGTTTCGTTCTGATGTAATCGCTGCCAAGAATAAAGCGATTGTCGCCATCAGTATCATGAAAACCTGTAGCAGGGGAACTGCTTCACTCAAGTCCCCGGTGCTGGCAAGAAACGGTCCGGTACCCAGACTGGTTCCTACAATGGCAATACTCGATACCATCAAGCAGCCTAGGGTGGTGAGGCGTTGACCAAATTGGAGGGTAGCCCAAATCAGCCAGGGAAATGTCAAGCAGGCGAGGGGATAGGTTGCCATTTCTGGCGCAATGTCCGACCCAAACACTGCCCAACTCACTGTCAACAGTGAAATCAGCCAGATAGCTGCCAAAATAATTTGCTTGATCTTTATGCTTGCTTGAGGGGTTAACGGTTGTTGGTTAGACAGTTGGAGGTTAGTTTGGGTTGACTGTTCAACCTTCTCAACCTTGGCCAATTGGCCACGCTTTCGGCAAAGCCGACGCTGCGCGAACGCGAACAACCTGCCAACCTTCAACTCCTTCACTAGGTAGCACCAAACTAAAAACACTGGTACTACGACTAAAACCACCATTAAGTCCCCTAACCACCATTTCCACCACATCCCCCCGAAATTCCTACCATCAAATTCACCACTCAGGTGTAAGTGAGTTAGACTGACAGTCGGAGCGATGAGTGTGGCAACCATCGACACCCCTAGGAAACCCAATACATCTCGTCGCCGTTCTAGGGAAGGACGAAGCTGCCACAACAGTGCCAATCCGATCGAGAGCAATACTGACAAGATATAGCCGAGAGCAGTGATTACAGAAACTGGCCAGAACCTCTGAGCCGACACAGTCCAGAAAAATTGTCCCCAAGAAACCGATGGCAAAACTCCTTGTTGTTCGGTTAACCACCAAAGATGCTCCCTTAGTAGTAATACGGTTGCTTGGGTAACTCCTGCGGGAGACCAAACTGGTGGTACTAATGTATTTCCTCCAATCAATCCATGGACTAAGTTTGCCAGCCCAAGGTAAACCAAAGTCAGTAAACCTAAATTGGTTAAGTGTTGCCAGAATCCTTTTGGGATGAAAATCATTTTGGGAATACGCCCAAAGATGGAGTTAGGCGAAACTAATCTTTACGCACATTGACATAATTTTCAATCCCTAAACCGGTAAATTCCGCAACTTTACAAACTCTTTTATTTTCTAGTTAGATTTTTTTCAGTCTCTTTAAATTAAAGGTTTTTTTGACCTAGAGATTTAGTTAAAGTGAAAAGTGAAAGGTTATGGGTGAAGGCTACCGACTTAAGCTGGCATATAGCGAAGGAGACTGGTAATTGTTCATTGTTGTTCATTGTTGATGGTTTTCCCTTGTCTCCCTTCCCTTTGCTTGATAAGAGGTAGCCTCGGTGAAAGAGACGACACCAATCTCCTCTCTTTCCCCTTTCTCCTTTTCCTTGTTCCTTTTAACTATCATCAAGGAGCCAAGGCAAGTGATATACCATTCAACTTAAACTTTCTATAAAGCTGAGATTTCACAGAATCCCCCTTACGCCATTGCCTAGGAGACATGACGCTGGCATTTTATATTACACCTCAGCTATTGAAGGTTTTTAAATCAGCGCACCCACATATTGTGCTTTGGTTATCTAAAAAACTTGTATGTCAATTTTCTATTCTCGTCGTAGGCGAGTAGGGGGTTTGTGGCAAAACATTAACGTAGTTATTTGAAGAAGAGTAGTAAGCGATGATCAACAAAGGTAATGTTAAGGTCAACAGCGCAATTACCGTACCCAAGACTTCTGCCCATCTATATGGGTGAGGGTCAGAAGAGTTGGCAGATGAGCCACTAATTTCCATAAATTAATTGAAATTTAAACTAGGTCAGTTGAAAACGACGATTAGTTGGGTCTTATCATAAACCCTACATCCTCTATTTTATCGATTTATTCCCAAAGGATTGTTTTCTAGTAAACAATCTCAACCAAATTCCAGCCCGCTTAACGATACTTTGCAAAAAACTAGGCTCAACAAGGTTACAGGTTGTAGGTTACAGGTTGTAGGTTGTTAGTTACAGGTTGTAGGTTACAGGTTATAACCCACATTCCCCATGTCAGTTTGTAGTATGCAAAGTATGATGTAAATCCGACCAACGGGTGATGGGGTGACGAATCAATTGCTCTACACACCGGATCCGACGAGCTGGGTTGTCTCCATAAGTAGAGACTTGAGATTTGAGCACCACCGGATAGGGAATCTCTAATCCCTTGATGTCGGTAGGATGGTCAATGCGTTGAGCAGGCAAAACCGGAATGCCAATCTCACGGAATAATTCTTTAGCCTGGTATTATAACAGATGCATGATTCGCGAACAATCCTAACCACGACGTTTCAAATCTTTTGCCACTTGGTCAATGCTGTAGAAACACTTCGGTGAAAGCGTCTACCAGCTGACGGATCCTTAAATTGGTCATTAAAAACAGCAAAATTATTCCCCCAGTAGCCCCTAGGTAGGATAGGTAGAAGGGAAGCAGGTGTCGATCGCTTTAAACGCCATCACTTAGTTATTCATCTATTAGACATCTCCAAAAATTAACCTCAAACCCTTGCACTGCCTGGGTCAAAACCGAGTTTCTGGAGATGTCTATTATAGAAGTTACTAGTTCATAACTCCAGATTAGGGCAGGTGTTTGTTCATCGTTCTAGATAAGTCCCGATCTAGGAATGTCTAATCGTAAGGTGGGAAGTCTAGACCGAATCAAAGATTATGGTGGTCGAGGATGTCACTCCTTGCTTCTTTGATTCTTCAAAATTCCCCCCTAACCCCTATAATTCCTCACTGTTGCCTTAATATCTCACCAATTCCTGCCTAACCACTGGAAGCATAGGAGTATATTTTGGGTTAAGATTAAGTACCTTTTTTGGTATCCCTGGCTTTCCTCCTGCTACAGGCAATGGATTCTAACCAGTTCACCCCTGAGTCTAACCACAGCAACGATCAATCAATGGATTCTGACGTTGCAGCCCACCCTTGGGACGAACCACTTTCTGATCCCGAGGCTCAAACCGATGAGCCATTCCCTGAAACACTACAACCCGATGAAGGAAATTCTAAAAGTACGTTTCTTTTGTTGGTGGTGGTGGGCATGGGATTGGGTCTAGTATTTTTAACCGGCGGCTTTTATGTTTTTACCCGTCCCTGCGTATTTGGGTCTTGTACTGTACTCAATGAAGCTCAGCTATTGAGTAAAAAGTCAGCAGACACCCTCAAAAAACCTAAATCGGGAAAGGACATTCTCGAAGCTCAGAAGCAATTAAAGACAGCGATTGAAGGACTCAAAGCAATTCCGTTTTGGTCAATGAAGCATGACACAGCACAAGGATTGCTCCAAGCCTATCAAATCAGAGGTAAAGACCTAGATCAGTTAGTGACAGCCATGCAAATGGCGGCTAGGGCAGGTCATAAAGGGAAAAATCCTCCCCATAAGGCATCAAAGTGGATTGCAATTCAAAAACTGTGGCGAGAGGCAATTGCCCGCCTTGAACAAATGCCTAAGGAGAGTAGCCTTAATGCTATAGCGCAACAGAAAATTAAGCTATATAAGGTCAATTTAGACGAAGTTAATCGGCGATTAGTCAAAGAAAGACAGGCGAGTCAGATTATGAAAGCAGCTAAGAAAGCGGCTCAGATTGCCCAAGCTCGTCAGGGTGTAGCCCAGACTTTAGAGGAATGGCAACTAGTCTATAGTACTTGGAAAACCGCATTAGACCGTCTGAACAAAATTCCTCAAGGAACAACCGTTGAAGAGGACAAGCAACGACTGGAGGAATTCTATAAAACTAATCTGGCCAGGGCGCGCGATCGCAAAACCCAGGAAAAAATTGCTACCAACGCCTACAATCAGGGACTACGTCTGGCTCAGTTAGCTCAAAAGGCTCAGGGAAAGCAACAATGGTCGGTGGCTGCGATTCATTGGCGCAACGCTTTAACTTACGTGAAGCAAGTTCCAAACTCCACATACTACCACAAAAATGCACAGTCTTTAATTGAGCCTTATCAAAACGCCCTTAAGGCAGTTCAAAGCAAGTTGCAGTTGCAGGTAAAGTTAAAACAAATTGGTGGTGATCTTGAACAAATCTGTACTGGGGAAACTCGAGTTTGTAATTACACCATTGGTGAAAGTCTGATTAAAGTAGAATTAACACCTACTTATATGTATCAGGTCAGACAAACAGCCATTACGGCTCAAGTTAGAGGTGATGTAGACGCTCACGCTGGCATCGTCAATCACGTATTGACGTTAGAAGATGCCCTCAAAGGGATTAGCTATAATTCTGAAATCCGTATGGAAATCTATACTGCTGATGGGGCTCTGATTCAGGTACACAGTCCTGGCACTTAGTTAGGAGAACTGTGAAGTAGCAAACATGATCTTTAACACTGGGTTAACCTAAATTAACCTTAAGTAATATCATGTAAGAAGTTACACATTGAGATTAGAAGCATTGTTATCTGAGCCCCTGCCTCAAATAAAGTTTCCTGCTAGTGTTTTCAAACTGACCAATGGCTTGAATGTCATTCATCAATACCTAAGCGCTACACCAGTAGTAGTGGCCGATGTGTGGGTTGGTGCTGGTGCGATCGCAGAACCACAAGAATGGTCTGGCATGGCTCACTTCTTGGAACACATGATTTTTAAGGGCACCGAGACCATTGCTCCTGGTGTGTTTGACTATGTGATTGAAAGCCACGGTGGTGTAACGAATGCCGCTACTAGCCATGACTTTGCTCATTTTTTCGTAACCAGTGCTTCTGAGTACTTAAAACAGACCCTGCCTCCCTTGGCAGAATTACTCTTGCATCCTGCTATTCCTGAAGAAGAATTTGTCCGGGAACGGTGTGTGGTGTTAGAAGAAATTCGTGGCAGCTACGATAATCCTGATTGGGTGGGATTTCAGGCTCTTTCTGAGAGCGTTTACCAACGTCACCCCTATGGCAGACCGATTCTGGGTACTGAAGCGGATTTGATGGCTCACTCTCCCCAACAAATGCGCTGTTTCCACCAATACCATTACCAACCGGAAAATATGACTGTGGTGATTGTAGGTGATATTGACCAAGAATCAGCATTAACTATAGTTAACCAGTCATTTCAAGATTTTGCTTCCCCCAGTGATTGTCCTAAACCAGAGGTGATGGCTGAAGCACCATTTATCGGAATTAGGCGTCAGGAACTAAACTTGCCTCGCCTGGAACACGCACGTCTATTGATGGCTTGGCACGGACCAGGGATAGATCAGCTTCGGGATGCTTGTGGTTTGGATTTACTCTCTGTGCTTCTGGCTGATGGACGTTCTTCTCGCTTGGTAAGAGAATTAAGGGAAGAGAAACAATTAGTGCAAGACATTGGTAGTAGCTTCTCTCTACAGCGTGATTCGAGTTTGTTTACTATTACCGCCTACCTAGAACCCGAGTACCTGGAACAGGTAGAAGCAATAATTAGGGAACACCTGTGGCAATTGCAACAGACACCAGTGTCAACCACAGAACTCAAACGTTGTCAACGTCAGCTCTATAACGACTATATTTTTTCCACAGAATCTGCTGGTCAACTTGCTGGTTTGTATGGTTACTACAGCACTATTGCTACAGCACAAGCAGCCTATAGTTATCCGATTGAGATTCAAAAGCTAACAGCTAATGACGTAATCCAATTAGCCCAGCGGTATCTTTCTCCCCATCGCTATGCTATCACAATTCTCAACAGTATAGATTAAAGTATAGCTTAAATCGTCACTAATTTTTAGATTCAAAAGCTGACATCTTTAGACGTAATGTACTTATTAGCTGATACTGTATCTTTATACCTATCGCCTGAGCTATCATAATCCTCAACAAGATAGCTGATATCGTAACTAATTAAAACTAATTAAAACTAATTAAAGGTGGTAACTCTTCACAAAGGCATGTAGTAAAAGTAGAAATTAGTGCATTTAAATTTTGAAAATTGAAAATTGCCTAAAACCTAAGATTATCGAGCCTAATACTTAAGACTATCATGCCTAATATCACACTAAAGCAACAACAGAATATCCATCGCACAGTGCTAGATAATGGCATCGTGGTGATTGTAGTTGAAAATGCTGCTGCTGATATCATTGCCAGCCGTCTATTTCTTCGGGCAGGTAGTCAGTGCGATCCACCAAACCAAGCTGGGCTATCTCATCTGGTCTCAGCAGTTATCACTAAGGGAACCCAAGAATTATCCTCCATAGACATTGCCGAACGAGTAGAGTCTATGGGGGCTCAACTTGGTGCTGATGCAGCTAACGATTATTTTTTACTCTCCCTGAAAACCGTTGCAGCTGACTGGTTTGAAATGTTACAGCTAGCAGGACAGATTTTGCGATCGCCTAGTTTCCCAGATGCTGAGGTAGACCTAGAGAAGTACCTAACCATTCAAACTATTCGTGCGCAACAGGAGCAACCCTTTAACATTGCCTATAAGCAATTGCGACAGGCAATGTATCAAGACCATCCCTACGGCTTTTCGGTGTTGGGAGAAGAAGCGACCGTATCTACACTCGGTCGAGCTGACTTAGAAAACTATCATCAGACTTATTTCCGCCCTGATAACCTCATAATTAGTATTGCAGGTCGTATTAACTCAGAAGATGCGATTAAGCAGGTAGAGCAAGTGTTTGGGGATTGGCAAGTTCCCGATACACCCCTGAGCAAACCCTCCTTACCCTCCCCGATTGCAAAACCCTGCCAATTGACCACTGCCCAAGAGACGCAGCAGTCGATTGTGATGCTGGGTTATCTTACCTCAGCTGTACAAGAGGCTGACTTTGCTACCCTCAAACTCCTCAATACCTACCTAGGGAATGGTCTTTCTAGCCGCTTGTTTGTAGAACTCAGAGAAAAACGGGGTTTAGCCTATGATGTCTCAGCATTATTCCCGACACGCCAGTCGGCTTCTACGTTTATAGCCTACATGGGAACAGCACCGGAAAATACAGAAACTGCCCTGGTTGGTCTGGTTACCGAAGTGGAACGTCTTTGTTCTCAACAACTGAGTCAGGATGAATTGCAAGTTGCTAAAAATAAGCTTCTTGGTCAGTATGCACTAGGTAAACAAACCAATGGTCAGCTAGCTCAAGTCTATGGCTGGTATGAGACGATCGGGCTAGGAATTGGGTTTGATACCCTGTTTCAACAAGATGTGACAAGGGTTACTCCAGAGATGGCTCAAGCAGCAGCTAATCGCTATTTCATTGAACCTTATATTTCTCTAGTCGGACCGGCTGTTGCAATCAACTTCCTGAGTTAACTGAGCAAAGCAAAAACTTGAGGTCTCCTCTGGTTAAAACACGGGGGAGACTCAATGTATTGTTGTCAATAAATCCGCTTTAATCGATAAAGTTAAATTAAGTCGTGATAAGATTTAATTTGCTTTAAAAATATGGATTCTATAGACACCACTAACAGCATTATCGGTATAACTATCTTTGGATCAGTAGCCCTTAGCTTAGGGAATTTGCCAGCAGTTGCCCTTGAAGCCAATGGCGTTATCCCAAAACTGGCTCAAGCAATTACCTCAGTCAAAATCAACCGACCAACTCTCGACATTGGTAGTGAGGGGGAAAGAGTATCTGAATTACAAGCAGTTCTTAAATTATTGGGGTATTACACAGGAGAGGTAAATGGGTTTTATGGAGATAACACTGCGATCGCTGTCTCCAAGCTCCAGCAACAAGCGGGTTTAGCTCCCCATGGCATCATGGGAGCTGCTGAATGGAATCTTTTGTTTCCCAGCATCCCACCCAATCCAACATCCTCAACCTCTACTTCCAATCCATTACCCTCAGCAAGTAGAACAGCACCAACCACCTCTGATGGCATCTCAGCTTCATCGTTTCCGAGGCCTTCCATCACAGAAGCTATTACCCAAACCACCACAACTCGTCCCAACCCTTCTTCCCCAGCAACCAGCACTGGCTTTGGTAATCGCACTACCACAACAGGCAATGCGGTGTCTGTCGAGAGAACTAAGCCTAGCGCTATAACTTTACCAATTCTCCGACAAGGTATGCGTGGTCCAGCAGTCCAGCAATTGCAGAGGCGACTGAAATCTCTTGGTTTTTTAAAAGCCACAGTGGATGGGGTATTTGGAGAGGTTACGAAAGCTGCAGTTCAAGCCGCTCAGCGCAAGTTCAAACTAGAACCTGATGGCATTGTTGGTCCTGCTACTTGGAATGCTTTGCTACGTTGATCAAATTTTTGCCGTTGCTGAATAATGCAATGATTTTAAGAGTAGGTACGCGCCTCCAAGGCCGTGAGGGATTGTTCGCGGCCTTGGGTCACACCTGTGGAATAGGCATCTTGCCGTGGAAGCGATGCAGCGCGGTCTTGGGGGTTTCCACGGGGCTTACAAGGTGCGGAAACAAGTTCCGCACACAGCCCCTCCCCATGAGCGACTGCATCAAGACACTGGCATCTTGCCCGTTTCAATATATTTCCGAGTGGGCAAGATATATTTCCGAGCGGGCAGGATGCCCACTCTACTCCTATTCATTCAAAGACTGACGCAACATTTTTTCAGGTATATCGTGTCCGGTTGACTAGTGATCAATCTTGATTGATATTACTGCTTTGTTTGTTTCTGCTGCTTTAGTTCGTGCTGTAATACTGAACTAATTCCTAAAGCCCCCAAAGCTAAAATACCTAGGGTAGCAGTAGGTTCGGGAACTCTTTCACCTGTAGACAATGACAGCTCCGCACGAGATACAATGGCATCATCTCCATAAAATACCGGAATTTTGCCACTATTGGCATTAAATACGTCCTCGATTTCTCCTGAGTCGTAAAACTCCAGTAAATCTAAAGACACCGATTGCTTAGTTCTTACTGGGAGATTGCGGATCAGATCAATAGTAATAGTATCCAATCCTATGATACCAAATACATCGGTAGTAATCAGGGCATTGTTTGGTGTCAGGTCTAAAATTAGTTTCGCTTGCAATAAGTCATTTATTGATGTTGCCAAGTCAGAAAAATCAAAGCTCCAACTGGTATCTTCATCAATCCCATTACCAAGGATGGTGTTACCCCCAGTCCTTTCTATCGTAAAATCGCCGTTTTGTAGGGTTTGACCAATACTGGGATTTAGTATTGTTGCAGGAGTTGAACTGCCAATCGCTTCAGCTGTGAAATCAAGACGACTAGCCAACGCTTTTCCTGGGATTAAGCAACTGCTCAAAACCACGGCAACTGTAGCCACTGAGAACCCTTTTAAACTAACCATGTTGATGCCCCCAAACCAAAAATCACGTTAGTGTTAATGGCAAAATAACTATATTGTACTTCCTTAAGATAATTTGAAAACAAAAAAACCGATACTCTAGATAAAGATTTATGAAGGACTTTCGGCAAAGCCGACGCTACGCGAACATAAGCATTCAGACATCAGCTAAAATGCTATGCCCATGCTCCGCTTGCCAGCTATAAGAGATTTATAATTCCCGCAACAGAACCCATTCAAGAGACCGACTTCACTCCAGGGTCGCGGACGACAAAAAAGTTTAACTACAGAAGTAATACATCACTTCTCGACGCTGAGGAGCTAATCCCTGAATGCTTACTAGTTTTTTGGAAAAATCACAATTTTTTGAGAATTTTTTGATAGTGATCGAGTGCTACCAATTTTGTTAAGGTCTTCGGCTGGTCAGTTAACTAAAAAAGAGACTCAAACCTCCCTTACTTCAGTCAAGGGGTGCTAACGCTACTTTTTATAGATTTTTGGGAACTCTGTAAATGTAACTCAAATGCGATTTGTCAGTCAAGCAGGATGGCACAAGCAAATGATATTCAAATCTTTAGCCCAAGGGGTTTCCAAGGTTTCTGGGAAAGTTCCCCTTCGCCTGATCTTGGTCATACCATTTGTCCTGCAAATCTTCGCAGCTGTGGGACTTGTGGGATATCTGTCCTATAGAAACAGCAAGAGAGCGGTTAATGATGTTGCTACTCAACTGCTTGAAGAAGTCAATGCTCGGGTTGAGCAGAATTTGGAATCTTATCTAACCATTCCTCATGTAGTAAATCAGATTAATGCCACTGCCATCAATCTAGGTCAATTGAATTTGCAAGATATTCCTCAATTAGAGCGTTACTTTTGGCGGCAGCTTCAGATCTTTAATACCCTGACATTTACTGGATTAGGCTTAGAGAATAAAGACAACTTAGGAGCAGAACGATTAGATGATGGTACACTGATACTAAGAGTCTCCACCAAAGCTACCAATCATATTTTTCACTCCTATTCTACTAACGAATTTGGGGAGCTATGCAGCGCGCTCATGGGGGAAACCCCCATGAGCGACTGTATCAAGAAGCGTCAGGAAATCCTAGACAGTATTAAATTTGATCCGCGCACTCGACCATGGTATAGAACTGCTGTCAAAGCTGGTCGCTCAACTTGGAGTGAAATTTACCCCAATACTGCTGGGATAACTGCCTATCTCGGTGCATCAATGCCATTTTACGACAAACAGGATCAATTGCAGGGGGTACTTCTAACTAATATAAATTTATCACAAATCGGTAATTTTTTAGGCAGTCTAAAGGTTGGCAAAACTGGACAAGTTTTTATCATTGAACGTTCGGGAATGCTGGTGGCAACCTCTACCGGTGAGAAGCCTTTTCACTCTACTCACAAAGACTACGGAGCCGAACGAGTTAAAGCAACGGATAGTAGTAATGCTTTCACTAAAGCTACGGCTCAATATTTATCAACCAAGCTGAATCAAAAACAACCAATTCAACGTTTACAGCAATGGGAATTTGCTGTTGACGGTAAACGAAAATTTGTACAAATACAGCCGTTTCAAGATGAGTTTGGCTTGGATTGGTTGATTGTGGTAGTCGTGCCAGAAGGGGATTTCATCGAACAAATCCACGCCCATACCCGCACTACTATTGCCTTATGCCTAGTAGCATTGTTACTGGCAACAGAAGTCGGAATCGTTACATCCCGTTGGGTTGTCCGGCCTATCCTCCAACTGAAGGATGCAGCCATTGCTCTAGAGAAGGGACAATTTGACCAAATTGTCAATCAGGAGCGCTCCGATGAACTTGGGGTTTTGGTTAAGGCATTTAATAACATGGCAAGACAATTGCAAGAGTCGTTTGCCACCCTAGAAGCCAAGAATACTGAATTGCAGCACCTCGATCAACTGAAAAACGAATTTTTAGCCAATACCTCCCAAGAACTCCGCACCCCCCTCAATGGCATTATCAGCATTGCTGAATCCCTGATGGATGGTGTTGCAGGACAATTGCCCTCCAAAGCAAACGCTAATCTTGCTATCATTGCATCTAGTGGAAAAAGACTAGGGAATTTAGTCAACGATCTCCTGGATTTTTCGAAGCTAAAACACAAACATCTTGAACTTCAAATTAAGCCAGTCAGCCTGCGAGAAATAGCCAATCTCGTCCTTGGACATTCCCAGTCTTTAATTGGCAAAAAACCTTTGCAGTTAATTAACTCAATTGCTGCTGATCTACCCTTGGTAGATGCTGACGAAAATCGGCTGCAACAAATTCTTTATAACTTAATCGAAAATGCTATTAAGTTCACTGAATCTGGTAGGGTGGAAGTATCAGCTGAGCAGTTACCTGTTAGCAATGATGAGTTACCAATGTTAGTCATTACTGTCTCAGATACAGGAATTGGTATTCCAGCAGATAAATTAAATCGGATTTTTGACTCCTTTGAATCAGTAGATTGCTCCAGGACTAAAGAATACGGCGGGAGGGGTTTGGGATTAGCGGTTACTAGACAGTTAGTCGAGTTACACGGTGGCAAAATTCATGTGCGATCGCTTAGGGTGGGAGAAGCACAATGCCGTCTGGGAGGCTCCCCTAGGCGATCGCAAAATAAGTCTGCTTCCCAGTTTACATTTACTTTGCCAGTGTCTCAGAGGCAGGTTCAGCAGACCTCAGCACTCTTCCCAATTGAATCAATCGCTCCAGTCCCCGACTTCACGAATGAAACCCCGAACTTTACTGGAGCCTTAGCAGCAGATAGTGGATATATCAAAATTTTGATTGTGGACGATGAACCAGTCAACCGCCAGGTTATTAGCAATTATCTTTCCATGGAAAACTATGCGATCGCTACAGCCACTAATGGTTTAGAAGCTTTAGAAATGCTCTCAACTGGCTTCCAGCCTGACTTGATATTACTGGATGTGATGATGCCCCGCATGACGGGCTATGAAGTTTGTGCAAAAATTCGCCAGAAGTTTTTGCCCAGTGAACTTCCGGTGATCATGTTAACCGCCAACAATCAAGTTTCCGATTTGGTAGAAGGGTTTACTTTTGGGGTAAATGATTATCTGACTAAGCCTTGTTCTAAGCATGAATTGTTAGCCCGAATTAAAAGTCATCTACGGCTTTCTAAAATTACCTCTGCTTATGGTAAGTTTGTCCCCCATGATTTTTTGCGCTTCCTGGGATATGACAGTATTGTTGATGTTAAATTAGGGGATCATGTTCAAAAAGAAATGACTGTTCTTTTTGCTGATATTCGCTCTTTTACCAGCCTATCAGAACAGTTATCTCCTCAAGAAAATTTTAATTTTATTAATAGCTATCTGAGTCGAGTTAGTCCAGCAATCCGCGCTCACAACGGTTTTATTGATAAGTACATTGGAGATGGAGTTATGGCACTTTTTCCTGAGTCAGCGGATGATGGGGTTCAAGGTGCACTTGAGATGCAACAAACAGTTGCGCTCTACAACCAGCATCGGTGCAAGAGTGGTTATCTTCCGATTACTATCGGTATTGGTTTACATACAGGTAGCTTAATGCTCGGAACAATCGGTGAACAAAAGCGGATGGAAAGTACGGTGATTTCTGATGCAGTGAATCTTGCTTCCCGCTTGGAAGGATTAACCAAACTTTATGGTGCAGGGATTATGATTAGCCAACAAACCCTCTATAACCTGAATCAGTTTCAAAAGTACAGTTATAGGTTTCTGGATCGAGTCAAAGTTAAGGGAAAAAATAAACCGGTGGCAGTATTTGAGCTATTTGATCAAGATCAGCCGCAACTGAAGGAGTTAAAGAGAACAACTAAGAGTAACTTTGAACAAGCTGCTTTTCTCTACCATCGGCAAGCCTTTGCCCAAGCTGAACAGATATTTCAGTCAGTTTTACAAAGCAATCCCCAGGATAAAGCAGCCATGCTCTATGTCAAACGCTGCCAAAGGTATCAAAGCTATGGGGTGCCAGAGGACTGGGAACGGGCAGAAGCGTTGCATGACTAATAATTTAGCGTTGCCCAATTGTGCAATATAGCGCTACGTGTAAGGCAAGAGGCAAGAGGCAAGAGGCAAAAGTTTACGTGCATTAGCAAATGAGCTTTTATCAATGTCCTAACTTTAATGAGTAGTGCTATAATTTACGGTAATTGGTAAAAAAATAAACTATGAACCTAAGCGAAACAACCGGACAGTATCTCATTATTTGTTATCAGTAATTTATCATTATATTTTTATAATTACTCGTACATAAAATCTATAATTGCTGATTAACTATCCTTAATTTTTTTGGCATTTAAAGTGTATATTATTTAAATCAAGTAAAAAAGATATATCCCAGTACCATTTTGCCTTTTGCCTTTTGCCTTTTGCCTTTTGCCTTTTGCCTTTTGCCTTTTGCCTTTTGCCTTGCTAAAACGCATTTTTAATGCGTTTTAACTTAGGATAATTCCGTCAAAGACACCAAACTATTGACCAAAGTATGAACACTATGCTCTGATAAATCCACAATCGGTAACGTCGATACTAAATTTCCATAACACTTACTAATCGAGCGGCGGTAAGCTGGATCATAATGAGTTTCAAGCAAATCTCCTACCAAAGCATGACCTTGATCCTCATCAATCATTTCATACCACTGATTAATTTTTTTGCAGCCATAGCGAGACCTTAGACACTCTAGCTTACCTTTGCAAAACTCAGGGTTAGTACCCAAGTGAGGATACTCTTGCAACAACCATTCAATTCGACGTGCCAGGGGTAACTCAACTTCTACACAACTAGCATCTTTCATATTTTGCCATACTGCATGAGGCAAATAAATTTGTCCAATCTTATTGCTTTCTGCTTCCACCCATACTGGCTTATCGACATCAAAGTGTTGCAATTTTTCCAATAGCAGGGATTCAAACCATTTTTGGGATGGTTGAGATAATGGTTCACCTTCCCACTCTTGACCCAGCAGGGAACCTCGATGATTGGCTAACTCTTCCAAATCCAGTACCTGAACACCTTCCTTAGCAAGTTGCCGCAAGATCAGGGTTTTCCCACTACCGGTTAGTCCACACAATACTCGGTAAGTAAACTGTTGTGGCAACTGTTCTAATTGTTCCCTTACATAAGCTCGATAGGTTTTGTATCCCCCGTCGAGAACTGTAACTTGCCAGCCAATTTGAACTAACACTGCTGCCAAACTCTGGGAACGCTTTCCACCCCGCCAACAATAGACTAAGGGATGGTAATTTTTATCCTTAGCAGCAAAGTGACTTTCCAGATGTCGAGAGATATTCCCAGCAACTAGAGAGGCACCAATTTTGCGAGCTTCAAAGGAAGACACTTGTTTATAGATAGTCCCCACCTTAGCCCTTTGCTGATCATCGAGCACAGGTAGATTAATCGCACCTGGCATATGATCCTCAGCAAACTCACTCGGGGAGCGCACATCAATAATTTCGCTGTAGTCTTCTTCCTTTGGCTGCTGGGTATAGTTATGCGATCGCTGCATTCGATGTTCAATTTTGTGTTTCGTGACATACTGTACATCATAACTGCGAAAAACGCTATATAATTCAATTTTGTTGTATCATGAATAGCTAAAATTTACTACTCTTTTCTAATTCTTTATAGGAGCATTTTCATGATATCTCCCCCTATTAAAAGACCCCAGGTTAGGAGCATGTCACTTATGCATAAAATTTGGACTAAAACTAAAGCCCCCTCATGGGTTTTAGCTTGCTGTGATAGTACCTATAGCAATCCTCAATCATTTTTTCCATCAGCAAAATATCAATTTTTTGCTGGGGAAGGGTTATAGCGATTCGGTGCAGTCGAGGCTATCGCGATTCGGCGTAGCCGACGCTACGGGAACGCTTCGGCCACTATATTTCACGAATCAGATCGGATTGCTATAGTTAATATGGTCTACAACTTTGACCTGCTCCCCTTCTAGAGTATCAGACTTCGCCCCCTGAACGGTTACAGGAAACTTCTGATACAAGCTCTGTACTAATCCAATTTAGCTGAAATAAATTATTGTCTAAATCTGACTTAGGACGCAATCGCACTAAATAAAAACCGTCGGTTTCTATCACAGAAGTTGTGTATTTGTCAGTATTAATTTGACAAAAATTAATTGGTAGACTAGAACGATTGTATGTGGTTAAATAAACATCATAATTAGTGAGTAATAATGGATTTAATGTCAGAGCCAAATAGTAACCTTTATAAATAACTCCATAGACAAACTCATTATTGGGGTCTCCCACAGGTAAAAATTCTTTTCTAACCCATTCTTTAGGTAGCCATTTCTGGCATACTAGAATAGTGAATATATAGTAATTAAGAAATCGATAAAAAATATTATCTTGTCCTATTAATTTGGGCAAATAATTGAAGTAATTGTTAATCTGACTACTATTAACTGATTCAGTATTGATAATTTGATTATTATCCATAATAACAGCAGGTAAACTGACTTGATCGTACCAATTATAATATCTTAAAGCTAAATTATATTTTCCCGGTTCCAGTTTGATTTCTTGCCATTGTTTATGAAATTTTGGCTCATGAGATGCTATGTATTTGACAGGTTTGCCTTCAGGAAAACTATAGATACCTATACTCCATGACTGAGCTGAAGCCACACAAGAACTGATATCAATTTTTAATGATTCTTTGACTGGAACCGGTTCTGTAGTGGCAATAATGGCGTGGACATTCCATCGAGGACCAGTAGTTAAAATATAGGATAGTACCAGAGGCTGTTTTAGCAGTTCTTCAGAAACAAATCGCCATTTATAAACTTCTTTTTTGGTTAAGTCTGCTATTTTTTTCTTGGTTTTGGTTTTCTTTTGAAAAAGAATGGGTATAAGTCCCTTAACAGCTTTATAAAATATCAAAGATAACAATGCTAGTGGAATTTCCCACCAGAGTTGGAAGAATAAAAATTTTTCTTTAGTTTCCATTATCAAATAACCTCTATACCTTAGTATTGTACCTGAATCTTGTCGAAATCCACATCCAGCCTACTGTAACAGGTTTTAAGCACCTAAACAAAATTAATTTACTACTACCAATCTCTGTAACCCTTACAGTGTAAGGCTTTGATTTTTTGAAAATGGGTAATTAATTTTGTGCACCTGCTTATTGTGATGTTAAGCTGGGGGGGTGACATGCAAGCTGAAATCCTTACTGAGTAATCATTTCAGCCCATAATTTTCCAAAAGATACATTCTGTTTTGGGCTGACTTTGGACGTATTTATAAGGGTTTGAGCTTGGCATAAAATCATTCGTAGGGTCAATTTGGGACTGTATCTTCCATGAGCCCATTGGCATCAAAACCTTATGTAACTACGTGATGGCGTACAGTCAGCAACCGCCGTTCATCCAAGAAAGACCATAAGCCTTGCAACAGTGAAGCAGTGATATTGGGTTGATACCAACTGGCTCCTTGGATAGTTCCATGATTTTGGTTAGCAGTCTTATCCTTAGCAATGCTACCAGAGCCTTCACCCAAATCCCAGCAACCAACTAATCCCTTTTCTGTACCTTTAAGAAAGTCATTCATCTCCTGTTTAATGTCTGCCTGCAAGCGGACTCCCTCCCAAATCCGCAATTGAGTAATTATGCCTTGGAAATAATTGCTTTGGTTACCTCGACAGCCAAGATAAAGGGATGAATTATTAATTGTATTATCTGAAGTGATATCTTCAGTAAAGCCTTCTAATTCTCCATCAAGATATAAGTACAGTGTTGAACTATCTTTTACAAAAGCAACGTGATGAAAGTTGTCATCATTAATCGCTTTGGTAGAACTAATGGTAGCAAAGTTAGTACCATCACTTCTAGTTACCTGTAATTTACCCGATTGGTTTTCATATCTAATCCCATAAGGAAAACCCCCAGAACCACTACCTTTTTCTAGGATACTATTATGGGTTTCTTGGGTTCTAGATTGTACTTTTTCAGGTCTTACCCAAAGTTCAATAGCAAAATCGTGATCGTTAGCAAAATTGAGTTGGTCTGAGTGAGGGATTTCCAGATAATCATCCTGGCCATCAAAGGAGAGCAAACTGTAGTTATCAGCCAACGTTTGAGGAACCACCAGCAAGCTAATGTTTCCTGGGGCTGGTTCTTCTCTGGCAGTTGGTTCACTCAAAGCCAGATTCTGCTGAGAAATGCATTTAGCCCTAGCGACTACCCCAAAAGGACCAAGAGCCTTAGCGGTTGGTGTTTCCTGCCAGTCTTGTAGTACCAGTTGTTCAAAGTCCTCACTACTGACTGCCCGGTAGCGTTGCCGCAAATCCACAATGGTTTGCTGCACTGCTGTCTCCAAATCCCCTTCCAGCTGCCACTGGGAACCATTAAGCAGCTTCAGAAACATTTTTTGGTTTTCATCTGGAATCTGATTAGTCCGGTAAATCACCATCTCCGTCAACCAAGCCAACATCTCGATCAAGATGATGCCAGGGTCAGTAGGATTGTGGTCAGTCCAATCAGGATACTCTTTCGGTATTAGAGAAATAGCCTCTTCCAAAAGGTCAGCATAAGTACGGTCATCTAGGTTAGGTAGTGGTAGTGGCATTTGTCATTAGTTGGTTGTGAGAATTTAGAATGTAGAATGTAGAATTTATAATTTATAATTTAGAATTTAGAATGTAGAATTTATAATGGTGAAGGCAGAATGGTGAAGGCAGAATGGTGAAGGCAGAATGGTGAATGGTGAAGGCAGAATTTAGAAGTTAGAATGGTGAAGGCAGAAGGCACAAGGCACAAGGCAGAAGGCAGAAGGCAGAAGGCAGAAGGCAGAAGGCACAAGGCACAAGGCACAAGGCACAAGGCACAAGGCACAAGGCACAAGGCACAAGGCAGAATGGTGAATGGTGAATGGTGAATGGTGAATGGTGAATTCTAACTTCTAACTTCACCATTTTAACTTCTAACTTCACCATTTTAACTTCTAACTTCACCATTTTAACTTCTAACTTCACCATTTTAACTTCTAACTTCACCATTCTTAATTCTACATTCTTAATTCTACATTCTTAATTCTTAATTCTACATTCTTAATTCTTAATTATACATTATTAATTCTTAATTCTACATTCTTAATTCTACATTATTAATTCTTAATTATACATTCTTAATTCAATAAGACTGACCCAAACTAATCTGATGTTCACCGGAATAGATTAGGAATCGGTTGCTTTGTTCCTCAGGTATCTCGCCTAGGTCAATGGAGAGATAGTTAACATAATTCACACCTGGGACGGATTCGATTAACCGATACAGGTCTGATTTATGGGGTTGACGACCAAAAGGCCAGCCTTGACCATCCACGCCACCAGTCAGGGGATGTAAAAAGTGGTTCAGGGCATCGTTGACCCCAATTACAACTTCTTCGGCAAGGTCTAAGGAGAGGGGTACAACCTCAGCTGTGACTGTAACTTCTACCCAATAGGGTCCCGTCACTCGCAGGTCTAGGGTGGGGGCACAGCGAGCCAGGATGTATTCTTCTACTAAGTCGAGCAAACCAAGACTGGGAGTAGGTTGCCGTGCTGAAGAATCCGGTAGAATAATCAGTTCCACTTGACCGACATCGTCTCTGTCTAGATAAGGGCTATTGTCAGCATGGTCACTTGTGGTCTTGGGGGGTAGGTTGAAATTTCCTGTCAGAGAACCATCAGGGTACTCGATGGTGACATCACCGCTAACGTTAACATCGCCCAAGTTGACCATAGTCACGTACCATTCGCTTCCAAGACTGAATTGGCTGGGTGTGACTGGGTAACTCAGTTCGCGTCCGCTAGCTTCCTCGGTAAAGATTTTTTCCTCATAGGCTATGGTCTGTCCTGGACCATTAATCTTGACCTGTAGCTGATAGCTGGTTGGGGGATTATTACCCTGGGACCATAAACTGACCGTGATCGTCCCTGATTGCTCCAACGGCAGGTAGTAGTTTGGCAACCACTGTAAGTCTTTTGGGTTAAATTCAGGAGTAATTGCCCATGCCCTAGCTACATCGGTAGATGCTTGGTAGACCAAATCCTCAATGTCTTCGGCAGTTACAGCTTTGTACCGATGGCGCAATGTCTTCGGCCCTTGTTCCTTCACCCACTCTAGAGACTCCTGATCGGCTCCACCACTAGCAGCTTCTAGGTTAGTGACACTATCTACATAAGGCACTGTGGTCTTGAGTTCGGTGATAGTCTCAGCTGCTTTATTACCCTGTTTACCACCACCAGTGCGGTAGTAAACCATACGGATATTGTTGCTACCTAGGGGTGGTATCCTTCCCTGTTGGTTGTTGCCAAAGCTTACTTCTCCCGTCAGGTGATTGAGAACATAGTGACGGTCTTCCGGTCCGGAACCATAGAAATCTGATACTTCTTGCCAAACTAACCACACCTCCTCTTGTAGATCCGTTTCTTCCTCTTCCTGGACCTCTAGTTGTTGACCGTCTAACACAGGAAATTGGAGGGTGGAGAAGGTCTGATTGGGATTCCCATTACTCGAACCAAGGATTTCATTCTCAATGGTGGTTGCCTGGGTTGCCCAAGTTGTATTCAGCAGCAACCGCCGTAGTCGGGGTGGCACTCTAAAATCACCCCCTTGCCAGCGAATTCGCAGCCAATATAATTCTTTACCAAATTCTGATTGCTTTGTCAAGTCAGTTGGTCCAATAAACTGGACTAAACCCGGTTGACTCATGGCAGCGGTTTCATCAGCTTCCACGCCTAAACGCATCCAACGGTCAGGACTGGTATATTCAGGGCTGGAATATTCTCCTACTACCACTGCTGGCTGAGTTATGGTAGGACTTGTGGCCAATTCCCCTGGTGCTGGGGGTTCTACCTGGGCATAGATAGTGGTGGAGCGGTTGGCGAAGGGGGCGTCAAAGCCTAGGTAAAGGGTGGGTCTCAGGTCTTGAGTGGGAGTAAAAGCCTCAAAGGGGGAGCCATCTTGGTTAGCTTGAGTGGTGCAATCTACATAAGTGAAATCATTGTAGGTCAAGCAAGCTGAGAGAGGGGAATCACCTGAGTTGTAGCTATAGCTTAGGGTGAGGGATTTTAGCACTGGTGGAGCTAAAGCTGAGGCTGGTAGGAGTACCACACTCGTTTCCACTGGATGAGATTGAGTGAGGTTGCTCGTCAGGGTGAGGGTATTCTCGTTGAAATTGATACTAGCAATCTCCAAGTCTTCCTGCTTGTCAGTACCTGGATCAATCCGAATGCGATCGCTAGGCAAAAAACCTCTGACACTATCTACCTTGATGGTGTTGATACCACTGCTGACCTCTTGTTCAAAAAGTTCCACCGTTGCTCCACTGGCATGGTCGGAATAGATAGTATTGGTCAGAGTTAGGGTATTAGAGCTAATACTACTAATTTGCGCATATTCCGGTTGACTAGTGTCTGCCCCAATCAGAATAGAGTCATTATCTTGAAAGCCACTAGCGCTACTGACCTGTAGGGTATTGGCTCCACTGCTGACAGCTTGAGTGAGTGTGGTGCTAATGGCACGAGATGGCTGGAGTGTGGTACTGGTTTCTTCTGCGGTAGCTTCCTCAGTACCATAATTACCCGTGATAATCCGAGCACGAAGCCAATAATTACTTTCCCCATTTACTGGCTGGGGTCCCATCTGGTCAGGGAGGGTGAAAGTAAATGCACCGCCAATCGTGAAGTTGGCAGCAGACAGACCAGAACTATTATGTTTAACTATCTCCCAAGTACTACCATTCCAGACTTCCCAGCGGACTTCCACACCCCCAGTGGTATTAACCGGTGGAGCATCACTACTTAAAACCAAATCAACGGTAACTTCAGCTCCAGGTTTGGATAAAACCTCCTGACTAGCCAGATAAAAGGTATCGTTGAAACCAGGTTCCTCACCAAAGGGATAGAAATCTTTGCTCAGATCCAGTTCATCGGTATCGAAAAAGCACAACTCTGGTGCTACATCACTGCCATTAATCTGCACACTGGCACTAATGTGATTGATCTGTGGCAATAACTGAGGTGGAGGTAAAGGAGTATTGGTAAGCTGAGCTTTAAGCCAGGCAGCATTGATCCCATTAATACTCTCCTGACTGGGGACTGGCAGATTCTCAATGGACACTTCCCACTCACTGTCACCTGAATTAGTCAAGCTTGGGAAGGACTTGCTAATTTGGTTCTGGTCGTCAATGTCTAGACGGGCCAAACGGATATGACTATTCGCTGGTTTGCTAGTATCGGTCTCAGCAATCAGTTCCACCACTGGTTCTGAGTCACTGTAGGAAATTACTACTAGCCTAGTTTGATTGGTGTTGCTGCTCAGGTCAAGGTCATATTTTTCAAGGAGATTAATCTCTCGACCTTGGTAATCTATCGCCTTTCCAGGTTGGACGATAACTTCACCATAGCCAATTTCAACCTCTAAGCCCTCAATAATTCCTAGTATTGGTTTCCAAACCTCACCATTCCAGTAAGACCAAGTGATTGGTACTGCTGCTAACCCAACTGCATTAGGAGAGTCAATGGTTAGGGTGAGAGTTTTCGATTCAGGTAAGGTGAGCAGCTCGTCACAAGCCAAATAGAGGGAATGTTCGATGGGCTGATCCCCTGCAAAGGTTAGAAAAGCAGCATCTTCTTGACCCGTTGCTTGCTGAGTGCGATCGCTATAGCGGTCTTGTTCTGGTTCCCGCACAAACACTGCTTGCAGCTGCACATTGGTCAAGGCTAAATCACGCTCGGTCTCGAAAATGACCTCTTCTTCCTCTCCTTCTGTGGGCGGTGCTGCCACCTCCGTCTGAGCAGGAACCAAGGCTTCTGTGCTACCAGTTGCCAAATAAAAGGTCAAGGGTACTCGCGCTGGTCTAGGTGGTCCAATGCTAGTGCCAATCAAATCCAGAAAGGCGAGGAAGTTTTTATCCGGGACTTGATTGATGCGATCGCTGACAATCGTTGCCAGATGACCAAAAATACGAATTAGTGACCGACCACCATCCGGCTTGTTATCTGCCAAAGGACGCCAGTCTGTGAACGCCTTAGCGCACGCCTCCGTATAGGTAACGATGTCTTCATAGCTACGTTGATCAATCTTTGGAGCTTGCATAAGAAATTAGGGAGTAGGGAGTAGGGAGTAGGGAGTAGGGAACAGGGAACAGGGAACAGGGAACAGTAGATGTAGGGTGGGCAGTGCATCATGGCATTAATTTGATTGCGATCGCATTTGTTGGCACTGCCCACCTAGGGAACAGATGTAGGGTGGGCAGTGCATCATGGCATTAATTTGAATGCGATCGCGTTTTGTGGCACTGCCCACCCGAAGATTAATTTGGTTGCGATCGCATTCTGTGGCACACCCCACCATTTGATTAATCACAAGTTGATCTAGATGTAGGGTGGGCAGTGCTTGAGACTGATTAATTTGAATGCGATCGCGTTTTGTGGCACTGCCCACCCGAAAATTAACCGAGTGATTAATTTGGTTGCGATCGCATTCTGTGGCACACCCCACCATTTGATTAATCACAAGTTGATCTAGATGTAGGGTGGGCAGTGCTTGAGACTGATTAATTTGAATGCGATCGCGTTTTGTGGCACTGCCCACCCGAAGATTAACCGAGTGATTAATTTGAATGCGATCGCATTCTGTGGCACACCCCACACCCCACACCCCACACCCCACACCCCACACCCCACACCCTACACCCCACACCCCACACTCCAAATTAATAATCTAAATAGAATGGATAAACTAAATTAAAGCGATTATTAGTACGGCGCACTTGGTAGTTAATTTCTATCAGGAGACGATTAAATTGGGTCTCATCCGGGTAGACACCTACATCTAGAACTTCAATGCGCGGTTCCCACTGGGTCAAGGCTCGGCGTACCTCCACTGTTAATTGTCCAGCTGTCCCAGCGCTGTTGCTGGCAAATACTAAATCATGAATACCGCAGCCAAAATCCGGGCGCATCAGTCGTTCTCCTGGAGAAGTACTCAGAATCATCCAAATCGACTGGCGGACACTATCCTCATATTGGGCCATTTCGATTTGTTTATTTTCGTCGAGTACTACGGGGAAATTCCATCCCACTCCGAGAAAATCAGTAGTCGTCATGGTTACATCTCCTTATCAACCGCCAATAAATACCTTCGTCGGCTTACCAGGCCCAGGGGATACTGTGCCGTGGGGAGGGGGTAATTCACTACAGGTCTTAACTGGGTCACCAATGCGCGCCACTGGTTTACCCTCAATTTTCACAGAAGAACTACCCTTAGTAATTTCAGCTGTTTTGTTAGGTTCCTTGACAAACTTGATTGGTGACGTTCCCGGTGGCGGTATCGGTGGGTGTACCTGGGTTTTTCCCTGGCTGCCCTTTAAGGCCACCAATTTACCACCAATCTTGACCTTTTTACTCAACTTTTGCTCGAATTTTCCTTGGAAAGGAATTGGCATTGGCGCTACAATAGGCGGCGCAGGAGCAGGTGGTTGACCCTGGACTTGGTGCGTACAAGATGTCACCACTAAATCGCCTTTTCTGGCTGCCGGTTTACCCATGATTTTTCATACTCCATAAAACTTAAATAACAGCGGTCAGCTTTCAGCTTTCAGCGGTCAGTGGTCAGTGGTCAGTGGTCAGTGGTCAGTGGTCAGCGGTCAGTGGTCAGTGGTCAGTGGTCAGCGGTCAGCAGTCAGCGGTCAGCTGTTAGGTTATAGCACTTGACATTTATAAAAGCAGCAAAAGCTATTATATTCAGCTATTGCCTATTGCCTTGCGCTATATTTTATTCAAAAGCACCTCAAGTAGAGTGGCACAAGCTTCGACGCTGTGAAGTTAAGGTATAAGCTAATAGCTGATTGCTGAAAGCTGATTGCTGAAAGCTGATTCCTGAAAGCTGATTCCTGAAAGCTGATTGCTGAAAGCTGATTCCTGAAAGCTGATTGCTTAATTAATTGATACCGTATTACCGGTAATCTTCACGTCTTTACTAGCTTTAAAATGCATCCCCTTCTTAGTTTCAATTTTGCTACCATTAGCATCAACTTTAAATGACTTATCTGTCTTCATATCCAGGTTATTCTTGGCAGTAATTTTGATATCTTCCTCGGAAATAATTTCGATCCCCTTACCACCAAGTTTAAGTTTACCTTCCTTAGACTCAATGGTAATTGAATTGTCTTTGGTATTAATAATGATACTATTCTTGCCAGTTTTATCAATCACCTCAATTTTTTCTTTACCTTTAGTATCATCTAAGCGAATAGCATGACCACTTTGAGCAATTACTTCAATTTTACCTTTTTCCTTAGTATCATCTAAACGGATAGTATGTTTATTATGGGAAATAACCTCAACTTTTTCTTCATCCTTAGTATCATCTAAGCGAATAATATGACCACTACGGGATTTTATTGTACGCTTATTAATAGTCTTTTTTTTACTATCTTCTTTGTCTTTTTCAGGAGACTCAGGGGGTTGATCTTTGCCATTCCATAACCCCCCTAGGATATAGGGAAAATTGATATCACCTTGTTCAAAAGCTACCAGCACCTCATCGTTAACTTCCGGCAAAAAGTAAATACCACGGTCATTACCAGCCATGGGAGTTAACACCCTAGCCCAATAGCTTTCATCATCATCTGAGAGCCAAGGAAACTTGACCTTGACTCGGCCTAAGTTTTCCTCATCGCCATTGTTAGTCACTATTCCCATAGTCACCCCATAGAAACGACCTCGTATTTCAGGGGGACCTAGCAAATTAGTTAGTAAATCGATGCTTGTCATAATTGATAGTTTGTTAAGTAGATAGTTATGGGTTTTATAGGGAATCGGAAATTTAGAATTTAGAATGCGCGAATTTAGAATCGGGAATCGGGAATCGGGAATCGGGAGTCGGGAATCGGGAATTTAGAATGCGCGAATTTAGAATTTAGAATCGGGAATCGGGAATCGGTAGTAGGGAATCGGGAATCGGGAATCGGGAACAGGGAATAGGGAAAAAATCCTGTGTACCTAATTAGACTAGAAACCGCTATACTTTCGTGATCTCCCACACTCCCCATA
>NZ_JAAHGN010000010.1:2500-33260 GCF_010672485.1 Moorena sp. SIO2C4
TGGTCGTTGTCTTGATGCAAAGCGCAAGTGGGGGAAACCAGGGCAGCGCTGGATCCCTTAAGTGCAGTTTGGGATAACTACTCCGATGCTTCCCAGTGAAACGGGAAATTCACCTGGAGTTATAGTAATTGTCCGGTTAGGTCTAGGATTAATCCGTAAGTAGTGGCTGTTACCATTCAGAGGCAAGATTAGTGAAGAGCCCTTTGCACTGGCACCATGAAATCCATTGTTGAACAACTTAGACTTCAATTCACTCAAGCCTTAACTGCTGCCTTCGGTTCTGACGTGGCAGGGGTAGATCCAATGATGGTACCTGCCAGCAATCCCAAATTTGGTGACTATCAGTCTAATGTGGCCTTGGCTTTGAGCAAACGTTTGAAACAGCCGCCAAGAGCGATCGCAGAATCTTTGTTGCAGTATATAGATGTGGCTGAGATATGTCAGAGCCCGACTATTGCTGGTCCAGGCTTCATTAATTTGAGCTTAAAACCTGCTTACTTGGAAGAACGGCTAAGGGAGATTCACACTGACCCACGTCTAGGAGTAGCAGTCGCTCCAGCCCCTCGACAGGTCATTGTTGATTTTTCTTCTCCCAATATTGCTAAAGAGATGCATGTGGGACATCTACGTTCAACGATTATTGGGGATTCGATTGCCCGGATCTTAGAATTTCGGGGTCAAAATGTACTGCGCTTGAATCATGTGGGAGATTGGGGAACCCAATTTGGGATGTTGATCACTTATCTTAGGGAAGCTTACCCAAGTGCTTTGACTACAGCTGATGCCCTGGATTTGGGAGATTTAGTTACCCTTTATCGGCAAGCTAAACAACGGTTTGATGCAGATGAGGAATTTCGGGAAGCATCTAGACTCGAAGTTGTTAAACTCCAATCTGGTGCAGCCGATAGCCGCCGTGCTTGGCAACTACTGTGTGACCAATCTCGGCGGGAGTTTCAGATTATCTACGATTTGCTGGATATTCAGCTCACCGAAAGGGGAGAATCCTTTTACAATCCTTTCCTAACAGAGGTTGTGGACTATTTAGATAAGTCTGGCTTGTTAGTGGAAGACTCGGGAGCCAAATGTGTTTTCCTTGAGGGATTTACAAATAAAGATGGTGAGCCTCTGCCCTTGATTGTGCAAAAATCTGATGGGGGCTATAACTATGCCACTACTGACTTAGCTGCACTGCGCTACCGGACTGAGCAAGACCAGGCTCAAAGGATTATATATGTTACTGATTCCGGACAAGCAAATCATTTTGCCCAGGTATTTCAGGTTGCTCGGCGGACTGGTATTCTTCCGGAAAATGTTGAAATAGTTCATGTTCCCTTTGGTTTGGTTCTGGGGGAAGATGGCAAAAAGCTGAAAACGCGGTCTGGGGAAACAGTGCGGTTGCGGGATTTGTTGGATCAAGCGATCGCACGATCTGGTGCTGATTTAGAATCGAGACTGAAGCAAGAAGGTCGGGAGGAAACTGAGGAATTTAAAGAGCATGTTGCCAAAGTCGTAGGCATGAGTGCAGTTAAGTATGCTGACCTTAGTCAAAATCGTACCAGCAACTATATATTCAGCTTTGATAAGATGTTGGCACTCCAGGGCAATACGGCACCATATATGCTTTATGCCTATGTCCGCATTCAGGGAATTAGCCGCAAAGGGGAGATTGATTTTGAGCAACTGGGAACCGATGCCAAAATTTTGTTGCAAGAAGACGCAGAATTGGTGCTAGGGAAGAAGTTATTGCAACTGAGTGAGGTCCTTGGTGAAGTTGAGAAAGAATTGATGCCGAATCGTCTTTGTCAGTACTTGTTTGAACTGAGCCAGAAGTTTAATCAATTCTATGACCAATGCCCTGTACTGAAAGCCGAAGAACCCAAGCGGACATCCCGTCTGCTGCTATGTGATTTGACTGCTAGAACTCTGAAACTGGGATTGTATTTACTCGGAATTCAGGTACTGGAGCGGATGTAGTACAGTTAACTATCTCAGCTATCAGCCAAGGTCAAAGGCTGATAGCTGAGATAGTTACGTACATCTTTATTAGGACAACTATCTGAATAACTCTACTTCAGCATCAGCTAGTTCACGACACTAGTGTTCGAGCCACAGGGTGAGATAATGGTTTGGTTTTGACCACAATTTCCACATCTTGACCCAAAGCGTTTAAGAAGCGAAACAGCCGCACAATTGAAAAACCCGCCAACTTACCATGGATAAGTGCGGACACTTTAGGCTGATCTACTCCTAAAACCTTTGCCGCCGCAGCTTGTGTCATACCCTGGTTGGCAATAATACTACTAATCTTACGAGCCAGTTCTGCTTTAACGATTAATTCGTCAGAGTTTTCTAAACCTAAATCGGCAAACACATTACCACTACTAGCTTGTACTTCAATTTCTTTGACCATAATTACTACCTCTACTCGTGAGTGTAATGTTGTGAGTAATGTTCTCTGGCTCTTTTTAACCTGGCTTCAATTAATTCCAGCTCTTGCTTGGGTGTGGCGATACCTTGCTTTGATTTCTTTTGAAATGTATGCAGAACATACACTACACCTTGGAGTTTTACGGTGTATACACCCCGATAAGTGTCTCCATCAAAGTTGTCAATAACTTCGAGTACACCAGCACCTTTGAATCCTTTGAGGGGTTTAGCAGCGGGATGTTTGTCTCCACATTGAGCTAAGTACAAGGCATAACCCATCACTTGCTGAACTTCTGAGGGAAATTTTTTCAAATCTTCCAAGGAACTGCCAACCCACTCTACAGGTTTTAAGGACACATCCATGTGATAAATATGCCAATTCTAGCATGCTAATTACTAGTGTCCTAATTATCGGTTTCTACAATGAACAGGGTGTTTGACACTCCCCATAGCAGCAACACAAACCACTCTAAGGTGGCAAAACCTGCAAACATAGGGTGCAGTTCAATAGATTGTAGCGATTTGAAAATTAGTGAGTAAAGGATTTTACAACTACTATAAGTTAGCAATAATCTGCTTCTGATATTCCTCCTCACTCATCATCTCTTGGGTACTCTCCACTCGGTCTAAAAATACAATTCCCTCAAGATGGTCATATTCATGCTGAAATATCCTGGCTACAAAGTCTGTTAATTGTTGCCGCTGATACTGACCATACCGATTAGTATACTCCACCTCAATTCGACTATACCTGGGTACTAAACCTCGAATTCCGGGAATACTCAGACAGCCCTCCCAGTCCTTAACCATGTCAGTGTCGTGACTAATCATGGAAGGATTAATCATAGCCGTTGGTTCCATCAAGGGTGCGTGGGGATACCTCAAATTCGGACGAGACGCTACGATAAACAAACGATAGGATTGAGATACTTGGGGTGCTGCAATGCCAACGCCATTGGCTGCTGTAGCAGTTGCTATGAGCTGATCAATCAGTTGTTGAAGGCGTTCATCCAGCAAGTTATGTACTCCCTGACTGTGCTGGCGTAAAATCGGGTTGCCTAACTGAGCAATTTGTAGTGTTTCACTAACCATAGTAAAAGCCAAACGTCTATATCAGTCAAGCTTATTCGATCAAATGCTCAAACAGTACCTTTATATATTAAAAATTGGTAAACAGTTTTGGGTGGTGGGATATAGGAAAAGGTATTTTTATTCCCTTGGTCTGGGCTGTGGCTGATCACATCTAGCTTAAAAACAATTGACTACGGTAGAATAAAAACGGTGAAAATTTCCCCAGAAGAACTATGGATTCAGGTATTAGAACGTCTCAAACTACAACTGAGTCAGCCCACCTTTGAAACTTGGCTGGAAACAACTACTGCTCAACAGCTTGACAATAACTGCTTGGTGATTCGCACTCCCAATCCCTTTTCAAGAAATTGGTTGCAGAAGTATTACGTTAAAACAATTGCTGATGTCGTGGAAGATATTTTAGGTCAACCAGTAGAAATTCACTTCACAACAGCTACAGGAGACAATAACTCAATGACTGGTGATGTTGACTTTTCCTGGTCATTTCCCGTAGCCACTAATCATTCCCAAAATACCTTTAAAAACCAGCCAAGACGGTCTAAGTTAAATCCTAAGCATGTTTTCTCTCGCTTTGTGGTTGGTCCTAATAATCGCATGGCTCATGCTGCATCTTTGGCGGTAGGGGAGTATCCAGGACGGGAGTTTAACCCTCTGTTTCTTTGTGGTGGTGTTGGTTTAGGAAAAACTCACTTAATGCAGGCAATTGGTCATTACCGCTTAGAGAATAACCCAGACTCTAAAATATTTTATGTTTCTACTGAGCAGTTCACTAATGATTTAATTTCTGCTATTCGTGAGGATAGTCTCCAGAGTTTCCGAGAACATTATCGGACAGCAGAGGTACTTTTGGTAGACGATATTCAGTTTCTTGAAGGTAAGGAATATACTCAGGAAGAGTTTTTCCACACCTTTAATACTTTGCATGAAGCTGGTAAACAAATTGTCTTGGCATCAGACCGTCCTCCTAATCAGATTAATAGCTTGGAAGAACGCCTTTGTTCCCGCTTTTCTATGGGGTTAATCGCTGATCTTCAGCCACCGGATTTAGAAACCAGGATGGCTATCTTGCAAAAAAAGGCAGAGGACGAAAATATACGTCTATCCCACGATGTAGTTGAGTATATTGCTGCTAGCTACACCTCTAACATTAGAGAATTAGAGGGAGCTTTAATTAGGGCGGTGACTTATGTATCGATTGCGGGGTTAGCGATGAATGTGGAAAATATTGCACCGATTTTGAACCCACCGACCAAGAAGATTCAGACTTCTCCTGAAGTGATTTTAAATACTATATCCGATACCTTTAATCTTTCAGTGGAAGATTTAAAAAGTAGCTCTCGGAGGCGAGAAATTAGTTCGGCTAGGCAAATTGGGATGTATCTGATGAGGCAGCATACAGAATTGAGCCTACCCCGAATTGGGGAAGAATTTGGTGGCAAAGACCACACAACAGTTATGTACAGTTGCGATAAAATTGCTCAGCTGCGGGAAAAAGATGATGAGTTAGCTCAGAAACTTTCTCAGTTAAGCGATCGCATAAATCTGACAGCCAGGAGTCAAAACCAAAAATAAAGCGTGTTTATAGCAATTATCAGCGACGTTTGAGGTAATTTTGTCCTGGCTTTTAGGGAATAGGGAATAGGGAATAGGGAATAGGGAATAGGGAATAGGGAACAGGGAAAAAATACTCTGTACCTGATTAGCCTAGAAAACACTATATTAACTAAAGTTTATTAATTAAAGTTTATTAATTAACCCCTTGAGCTTGATGTTATGATCGAGTCTACTGCTGGAATATCTGGCTTCTGAGTATAAATGCTCTGTGGAAAAATCACCGAATTTTTCCACAACTTTTTCCACAAATGGATTACTAGCCCAATTAGTATTCAGCTATCAGTTATCAGCTATCAGCTATCAGCTATCAGTTATCAGTTATCAGCTATCAGTTATCAGCTATCAGTTATCAGCTATCAGTTATCAGCTATCAGTCATTAGCTATCAGCTATCAGGTATCAGTTATCAGCTATCAGCTATCAGCTAAAGGCTGACCGCTGACCGCTGACCGCTGACCGCTGACCACTGACCGCTGACCACTGACCGCTGACCACTGACCACTGACCGCTGACTACTGACCACTGAATACTTAGGTTTTTGAGGTGGTTTTGTAGAAAGATTAGTAATCGAGTACTATAGTTTTTTGCTAAAGCAAGCCCCATTAGAAAACCAATCATGAAACTGGTTTGCAGTCAAAGTGACCTCAATACAAACCTTTCACTAGTGAGTCGGGTAGTCCCTTCTCGCCCTACTCATCCTGTGCTGGGTAATGTTTTGTTAGAAGCAGACCAAAAAAATCAGCGGGTGCTACTAACTGCTTTCGACCTGAGCGTGGGTATCCAGACTAGCTTTAATGCTGACGTTGAGACAGGAGGGGAAATTACGCTGCCAGCCAAACTGCTCAATGATATTGTCTCCCGTCTACCTTCAGGGGAAATTACTCTAGAGGATGATGGGACAGGAACAGACAGTGATAGCCTGATTGTGACCTTAACCTCGGCTACCGGACGTTATCAGGTTCGAGGCATGAGTTCTGAGGAATTCCCCGAACTGCCGGAAGTTAACACATCCGTTGCGGTTCATATTCCTGTAGAAGTCTTAAAGGCTGGATTGCAGGGTTCTTTATTTGCCACCAGTTCTGATGAAACTAAGCAAGTGTTGACGGGGGTTCACCTTACTGTACAGTCGGACAAATTGGAATTTGCTGCTACCGATGGTCACCGACTAGCAGTTGTGGAAACTAATCGCACAATAGAGGAAAGTGCAACGACTGAAGCTACCCAAGAATTGGATGATCATGATTTCCCCCTAGAATTTACTTTACCAGCTAGAGCGTTAAGGGAGTTGGAGCGGATAGTATCTAAGGCTGAAGCTCAAGATATTATTGCGATTCAGTTTGAACCTGGTCAGATTGTTTGTCAAGGGGGAGAACAGCGTTTAACAAGCCGAACTTTGGAAGGACAGTACCCTTCCTATCATCAGCTGCTTCCCAAACACTTTGAGCGTCAGCTCATTCTCGATCGCCGTCAATTACTGAGTGCAGTAGAACGGATTGCAGTGTTGGCTGATCAGAAAAATAATATTGTCAAGTTTAATATCGATAGTGTTAACCAGCGGCTTCACCTCTCGGTAGAGGCAAAAGATTTGGGTAGTGGTCGGGAGTCAATGGAAGTAGAAATATCGGGTGATAGTTTGGAAATTGCTTTTAATGTTAAGTACTTAATTGATGGCTTAAAAGCCCTTTCTACCTCTGAGATTAAAATGCAGATGAATGAAGCTAATAGTCCTGTGATTTTTATGCCTCTAGGGGGATTGAAGATGACCTATTTGATTATGCCAGTGCAGATTAGAAAATAGGTAAGGATTCAGCGGTCAGTGGTCAGCCCTCAGCCCTCAGNTATCAGTTGGTAACCCTTGGCTGCCGCTGCCATTGCTAGAGCAATACCTGTGTTTCCCGAGGTCGGTTCCACCAAAATAGTTTTGCCGGGGGTAATCCACTCATTCTGCTCCGCTGTGTTGATCATGCTAACACCAATCCGGTCTTTAACAGACGAAGATGGATTCATGCCCTCTAGCTTGGCTACAATTCTAGCGACACAGCCTTCTGCTTGAGGAATACGGTTTAATTGTACTAGAGGTGTCCGACCAACCAGTTCGGTAATATTTGGAGCAATTCGCATAACTGTTGGAAATTCTGAGTTATTAGTTGTTATCCATCATCCATCCTAGTATTTTTTGACACTCCCACCCCTTCAAACAAAAATCCCCGCCTAGGGGCAGGGAAACCTAACTAATTCTCAATAGTCCTTGGGCAATTAGCCAGGGTCTTTAGAAGGTGAATGTGGTTCTGATGGTACCAATCACAGCATCATCATTACCGTCACTCTGCTCTGGATTAATCACCCAGATCACACCAGGAGTGATAGAGATATTATCGGATAGCTGATACTTGTAGAAGCCTTCTATGTGAATGGGGGTATCAATCTCATTCAAATCCGAATAGGGGACTGCACCACCAAAGAAACCTAACACACTACCTTCTTTCCCAAAATCGGGGAAGGCTAAACCACCGCCGTAACTCCAAATTTCACCATCTCCTTCACCAATCACAATCACATCGGTGTAGTTGAAAAATCCACTAAAGGAAATCTTGTCGGTGAGGCGAAACGCTAATTCTGCTCCGTAGGAGTTGGTTACCTTGTCAGCTGAATCAGCTATACGACTAGCAAGAAGTGCTTCTTGATTTAAGTTGGCAGCACGAGTACCTACTATACCATCTTCTCCAGCGCCTTTGCTGAATATGGCACTGTTCTCTTTATGGAAACCATGGACGTAAGTAAAGCCCACACCAATGCGGTCGTTGACGTTGAAGTTCAACTGACCCAAGGCAGAATAATCACCATTGAACAGACCTGAACCTTCATCAGGATCTGACGCATTGCCAGCTAGGTAACCCAGTGTGACAGTACTTGGTCCAATCACGCTCTCTAGTAAACCGAGTTGGAAGCTAACCCCTAAACCAGCACCACCACCAATCCGATAGATGGGGTTTTGTTGAGAAAATGTGGATAGAGAGCCACTACCACCATCGAAGTCTTGGAAATAGGGATTGAGTGTAGGAACGTAATCATCATGCCGACCACCAAAGGCAGCAATGTAAGTTGATACTTGACCAAACGGACCAATAGGAATGTCACCGTAATAGGCTAACCAGTCAACTCCTATATCGTTCCCGTCACCAGTACCATCAATCTCAGTGTTAAAGGTCTGGGTGAGTTCTGGGGTAATCTCACCCCCCGCTGTGAAGGCATTCAGGTTACCAGCACTCAGACGAGTTACTAAACTGTCTTGACCAGTGAAGCTGGTGTCGAGAACTAAACGAACCCTGTCACCAAAGACAACTTGGTTATTGTCATCTTCCCCAAAATCACCAAAGTTATTGGTCAGGGCGAATATGACTTCCCCTTCCAGTTTCGTAGTAGTGGAGAATTGGTGATCCTCTAGGAATGCGACTCGACCTTCGAGGTTATCGACCCGTGCTCCGAGGGTAGCCAGTTCTGCCTCAAACTCTTGAATCAGCCGTTGCAGCGTTTCTAAGTCTTCACGGGTAATAAAGTCAGCAGTACTAGCAGCAATTAAACGCTCAATCTGGTTCAAACAAGCGTTCAAGCCAGCCGCAAATTCGTAACGGGTGGTAGCACGGTTGCCACGGAAGGTGCGGTTTGGGTAACCAGCGATACAACCGTAGCGCTCTACCAGACTACGCAGAGCTTCATAAGCCCAGTCTCCAGGAGAAACATCCCGCAGTTGGGAAACACTAGTTACCTGATCTTGGCTGTTACTGCCTTCTTTACCGTAGCGTTGAATTTGATTTAACAGCTGGCTGTTATCTGAGGCTGAGGGGACGGCTTGGGCTATTTTTGTTTCTGCCTCCGGTACGTCTACCTTAGGAACTAGGGTATCGGCCTTTAAAGTTAATGATGTTCCCTCACCCAAGGTGGAGCCCATCGACCTGGAAAAAACTGGGGTATCCTTTACTTCTGGAGCAGTGGGGGCCGCCGCGATCGCCATTGTCTTTACTGGGACAGCTTGAAGTGGGGCAGCTTCCGTAGTAACTTGATTCTCAACTGTTAAGGAGTTGGCCTTGTTGGCTGCCTGTACCTCATTGGTACCAAAGGCGAGAGCAGCACCCACTACAGCAGGACTTATCAGTAGGGACTTCAACAGTAGTTTAGACATCTTCTCTTAATCCTCACACCTTTACAATTATTGAACTCTCCCCCGGATCAATCACGGAGGATGGTGACATACTCCCGACGCTGACAAGCACGCGACAGCACGGGCTTCTTACCAACACCAGCTACTGCTTAGGTTACTCGGTAAGCTTTATTAACGACACGGGATGCCCCTCCGCGCCGGAACAATACAAAAAAGTTCTATTTTCTTTGTACTGCAGGTGCGACCCGTGGCGAATTTAATTCGCCGACGGAAAGCGCACCTATGGAATTTTACCCATCCACAGATAACTCAAACTATCAAGTTTTTTCTGAAGGTCACCCCATATTCGTTGGTTGTCAAGGTTCAGGCGCGTAGGTGGCGGTTAGCTCTTAATTTGTTTTTCCCTACTATCCCTAGTACATCGCATTGGAAAGCTCTGTTCCGACCCTTGCCCCGCGCTCCATCCCTACACTTACTCTATACGGTAAAGTACGGGGATTCTCGCGGTTTAGATAAGAATCAGCGCTATTGCGATGAAACCTATTAACCTATTACAGGAACAATTTATTAGAGGAACAATTCTTATACTATAGCCTTTATCGACAAAGTGCTATACAAACTTTTTTGCCAATGCCTGTGAATGAACTTCTGCGCTAGCTGCGGGTCTATTGCTAAAGCAATTGTCACTTATTTAGAGTTATTGAAAGGATATTAACCCAGCTCTGAAATAACTTGCGCTAGGTCAAAATCTTTTGAGGTTAAGCCACCACTATCATGAGTGGTTAGAGTAATCGTTACCTTATTGTAAGAAATCTCTAGGTCAGGATGGTGTCCTGCAACTTCAGATGGTTCAACAAGTTTATTCACAAAAGCGATCGCTTCTACAAAACCCTTGAATGTCTTTTTACTACGCAGGGTTTTCCCTTCCACACTCCAGTCTTCTAGCTGACTCGCCTTGGCTTGAATTTCTGCATCGCTGAGTAGTTGAGCCATGATGGTTAGATCCACTCCTTCAACAATCCCAAAAAAAGACTATCCGCTCTCACGGCTAGTGTTTTGGTTAATCCATAACACCTGGTGTGAGAGCGGTCTAGCGGGTCTTCTGATTGAAACCAGGCTGCCGAGAGGAACTCTTAGGTAGCCCTGCCTAAGCAGTCATATAGATTCTCCGTAGAGAATCCAGCTAACTCCTAGAGAACAGCCCCGGCGCACAGCCGGCTAACTCCAACCAGATGACCCATGAGTTTACTACTATCTTCCATGGGCATCACCTCCTTTAATCCCTAAGCGGTTTTTTGTACCTTTCCAGGATTATTACCTTTTCTTACAATAACAGAGTATCCCTCAAATGGCAACCTCTGGAAACTAGCATAATTATAAGTTCAGCGAAGATTGCTCAGAACGTTCCAGTTTTCTGTTTCTAGAACTGCTCAAAGCCCCACCTCCAGGTGGGGCTTTGAGCAAATCCAAGCGCTAACCTTAATTCGGGATCAGCCTTGGAGTGTTACAGAGCGTTACCGCGAGGCAGTACTTCCTCAGGGAACTCAAAGTTTTGGTGAGGTTGATCTGCTGGAGCCATCCAAGCCCGCAGACCCTCGTTCAGCAAGATGTTCTTAGTGTAGAAGGTTTCAAACTCTGGATCTTCTGCTGCCCGGATTTCCTGGGACACGAAGTCATAGGCTCGTAGGTTCAATGCTAAACCTACAATTCCCACTGCACTCATCCACAAGCCAGTTACTGGCACAAACAACATGAAGAAGTGTAACCAGCGCTTGTTAGAGAAAGCAATTCCGAAGATTTGAGACCAGAAGCGGTTGGCGGTGACCATTGAGTAGGTCTCTTCCGCTTGGGTCGGGTTGAACGCCCGGAAGGTGTTGGCTTTGTCCCCATCCTGGAACAGGGTATTTTCTACCGTTGCCCCATGAATGGCACACAGCAGAGCACCACCGAGTACTCCAGCTACGCCCATCATATGGAAGGGATTCAGTGTCCAGTTGTGGAAGCCTTGCAGGAACAGGATGAAACGGAAAATACCCGCTACTCCGAAGCTAGGTGCAAAGAACCAGCTGGACTGTCCCAACGGGTACATCAGGAACACGCTGACAAATACTGCAATCGGCGCACTGAATGCGATCGCGTTGTAGGGTCTGATGCCTACTAGACGAGCAATTTCAAATTGCCGCAGCATGAACCCAATCAGGCCAAACGCTCCGTGGAATGCCACAAAGCTCCACAACCCTCCTAGTTGGAACCAGCGGGTCAAGTCTCCTTGAGCTTCTGGTCCCCACAACAGCAGCAGGGAGTGTCCCAGGCTGTTGGGAGGAGAGGATACTGCTACGGTCAGGAAGTTGCAGCCTTCGAGGTAGGAAGACGCTAAGCCGTGGGTGTACCAAGAAGTAACAAAGGTGGTACCAGTTAGCCAGCCCCCCAAAGCCATGTAGGCACAGGGGAACAACAGAATGCCTGACCAGCCAACGAATACAAAGCGGTCGCGCTTGAGCCAGTCGTCGAGGATGTCAAACCATCCTCTGGTGCTGGGGGCGCGTCCTACTGCTACTGTCATAGCAAGGATCTCCAGATATATATAAGTACGGTAAGCCGATTTACTTTCTTGCCAACTTTGCTACCTTACTAAAGGGCGTCTAAGTAAAGAAAAGTAAAGTTCGTCTAATATAACTATCATAATATGTCATAATTCTTAATTTTGCTACCCCCTTAAAAAAAAATTAGGTAATAACTGCACCCAAGATACCGCTCTTACCCCGGTTTGGGCTGGGGTCTAAGATAAGAAAAAGAAGTACATTTATAGAACGCGCTACGGCTTGATACTCCATGTTCACCATTGACTTGATTCTAAGGAATACACCCATGCCACTGTCTGTGCAACGTAAGTCAGAAGAAGAGGCGCAAGCGACCTACCAGGAAATTTTGACAGCCATGCGCTCTGGGCATCCTCAGTTGTTAGAACTCAGCTGCGATCACCAGCCAGAGAAGAAAATTGGCGTTCTCAGCGATCAGATCAGTGCAGCAATGATTTCTCAAAAATCTGGAGCCACAGGCTCAGGACGTACTCCCGGCTTCTTTGCCATGGCTGAATAAATTCATGGAACAGCAAGATATATAATGACTCAACCAGCAATTCAAGTAAGAGAGGTTGGCTTCAACTGGCCTAAAGGGGGGACAGTTTTGCAATCTTGCTCCCTGGAAGTCCCTAAGGGGGAGTTTTGGATGCTCTTAGGAACCAATGGCAGTGGTAAATCAACCTTACTTAGATTACTGGCTGGTTTATTGTCCCCCCAATCCGGTGAAATTTACCTAGCGGGTTCAGCAGGTTTTGTTTTCCAGAATCCTGATCATCAGCTAGTGATGCCTACCGTAGGTGCCGATGTAGCCTTTGGACTGGTAGCAGAAAAGCTCGACCTAGCTCAAGTTCAAGCCCGGGTAAAAGAAGCTCTAGCTGCGGTCAATTTACTAGACCTAGAACGACGCCCGATCTATGCCCTCAGCGGTGGTCAGAAGCAGCGAATTGCGATCGCTGGTGCGATCGCAAGACAGTGCGAGATTTTATTGTTAGATGAACCCACTGCCCTACTCGATCCAGATACCCAGATGGATTTAGTATCACAAGTGCGAAATTTAGTCAAAAGTAGAGGATTGACAGCCATTTGGGTTACGCACCGTTTGGATGAGTTGGATTATTGTGATGGAGCATTTTTGTTAGACCAGGGTCGGGTCATTGACCAAGGTCAACCGGAACGCCTGAAGCAAAGACTGGTAAGTCCTAATCACTGATTCTCAGGAAGTTTCCGGAAAGTGGTAGGATTTGTAATCGGCTAACTGTTAACAACAATAAGTGTTATAAATAACACTTATTGTTGTTATTGTAATATGATATGTTTTAATAGTTAAAGGTTGAGTGTTATTTTTGCTCAATCCTTTTGCCTTTTTCTCAAGTGCAATTTATACTAATATAAAGAAATGTTAAATTTATTCTGGCCAATATGAGCAGTCCATAGGGACTGTAAATAGTATAATCCCATGGAAAATGTCTTGTTCTTCACCGCTGGCTATTTTACTAGTTGATGGCTATAACGTCATTGGCTCTTGGTCTTTCCTGAAAAATACCCGTGATCGTGATGGTCTGCTGAGTTCTCGCCAAGAGTTAATTGAGACCCTAGCCAATTACAGTGCCTTTGTTGGCTATGACACTGAGATTGTCTTTGATGCTCACTCACTCAATACCCCTAACAGTCGTGAGGTGATAACTAATAATTTATCCGTTTACTACACCGATTTCGGGGAGACAGCAGACACTTACATCGAAAAATTTTGCGCCTCCTATAGAACCAACCTTGTTCAACCAACTAAACGTCTGATCGTCGCTACCTCAGATCGGGCACAGCAATTGACTGTTGTCGGGTATGGTGCTCAATGCATGTCTTGCCAGCAGTTGCTCAGCGATGTTGAATTCACAGCTCGTCGAACCCGCCGCAAATACCGACCACAGAAATCCTCTCGTGGTCGTTTTTTAGTCAATTCCTTGGATGCCAAGGCTCAGCAGCGCCTAGAACAGTTGCGAAATAGTATCAAGTAAGGGGAGTGGAAAAAAATTTCCTGATCAAACACTTGACACAAACCAAAATATCCACTATTATTATAAAAGTGAAATCAATAAGCCCCCATCGTCTAGAGGCCTAGGACACCTCCCTTTCACGGAGGCGACAGGGATTCGAATTCCCTTGGGGGTATATAAGCAAGAAAAAAATACAAGAGTAAGCACTCAGCTATCAGCTATCAGCTTAAGCGCTACGCGCACGCTACGCGAACAGCTTTTTAATAAAAGAGGTAAGCATTGGTTTAATCTGAGTTAAGTCTGCTGACGGCTGACCGCTGACGGCTGAGCACTGACGGCTGACGGCTGAATGCTTACATACAAGAATTAAAGGTAGGCGATTTAAGATATGATTGCCTACCTTTGGGCTAACCTATCCAGTCTTTCTCTAATGGCTAAGTTAATCAGAGAACGCAGCAAAATCAAAAACCAGAATGCGGAAAAGGCAAAGGCGGCTATCGCCCATCCACTATAAGGACCTGATAGGAAAATAGTACCGGCTACCAGAGTAAATCCAGTTAAACAAGCATAAATTAGGCTTTTTAGAGCAAGGGTGATCTGCTTGAGAGTGCGATCGCTTTCTACAGAACGCACCCGCAATTGTAACTCTCCCAGCTCGAGCCGCTCTTCTAAGCGTCGAATTGCTAGTTCGGTAGCGCTAGCCTTACGTAAGTTATATTTCACAAAATCCCTAGCTTGTTTAGCTAGTTCCCCCACTATATTCCCCCGCCCTTGAAAAACAGCCAGGCTTTTAACAAAAGGCTCTGTAGCAGCTAACAAATTATACTGGGGATCTAGGGAACGAGCGATCCCATCAAGAGTTGTTAGTGACTTTAATATAAATGTCAGTTGTGCTGGTAGGCGAAAAGGTTGCTGCTCAAACATTAAGTAAAGTTCGCTACTGATTTCCTCAAAAGCTTGTAATTCTATGGGCTTTTCGGTAAATTTTTCCAGTAGGAAAGCAACTAATCGCTTGACTGGCTTGAGATCTGACATGGGTTCAATTAACCCCATGTAAGTTAAACTATTAACGACCTGATCAGTGTCCTTACGCAGTACAGCAAAAAAAGTCTGGAGCATTTGGTCTTTAGTCATGGACTTGACCTCCAGCATTGTGCCAAAGTCATAGAAAATCAGACTGCCCTCTGCAGAGACTGCCATATTTCCAGGATGAGGGTCAGACTGAAAAAAGCCATCTTGTAATAACTGCTTGAGGTAGCAACAAATTCCCAGCTGAATAATTTCTTTAGGATTTATGCCTAGGGATTCCAGGCTCTGACGGTCATCAATTTTAATCCCCGGCATATACTCCATAGTCAAAACTTTTTTAGTTGTATATCGCCAGTAGACTTTCGGGACACTAATACGAGCATAATTGCTGAAATTTTGACGAAAACTCTCAGCATTCTTCCCTTCATGGATGTAGTCAATTTCTTGATAGAGCAGGTTAAAAAACTCATGGGTGATGGAATCCAAATCATATTTTCTGGTTCCCGGAACAAATCGATTGACAAAACGAATCAATCGATGGATAATCTCAAAATCTAGGTTAAATAGCTTTTCTAAGCCAGGACGCTGAACCTTAACGACTACATCTTCCCCGGTGTGCAATCGGGCTTTATGAACTTGTCCCAAACTCGCAGCGGCTAGAGGAAAATGCTCAAAATCCCGATACAAACCATGAATGTCGTGACCCAGTTCTGATTCAATTAGAGTTATAGCATCGGTTACACTAAATTCTGGGATCCGATCTTGTAATTGCGCCAAGGCATTCACATATTCTAAGCTAAGTAAATCAGGGCGTGTGGATAGTGCCTGCCCAATCTTGATGAACGTTGGACCTAAGTCTAAGAGCTTTCTAACTAACCACTGGGCTCGACGATTTCTTTGCTTGGGGGAATTATTAGCCGATACCTTGTCCCACCATAAATAAACCATAAACTGCGCTGCCGCAGTAAAAATATCGATCTGGCGAGCCAGGGGAGAATAGTTAGGTTGTTGCCAACGTGGTGGCTTGGGCGCATCAGTTGTGAGCATACTCAGCTATTCATAGTTACTCCTATTCAATCCGGGAGTATAAATCAGATCATATCCACTTTAATACCTATTCTTCCCAGTTAGTCTTCCGAGCTATTAGTCATTAGTGATTAGTTTTGCCTTCTTACTTACTAATGACTAAGTTTTACATAAAAGATTGAACCTGGGGCAGAGTAATTGTGAAAGATACCCGAGAGGTGCGAGGAGTGTCAGACGGGCCAGTGGAGACATCTACTGTGCCATTGAGATGCTGCACTAAGCATTTTACTAGCGCTAGACCCAAACCAGTACCCTGAACTGCTCTTTGGGTCATCCCCTGACCGCGATGGAATTTATCAAAAATATGTCTGAGGTCTTCTGGAGAGATGCCCTGACCAATATTGCTCAAACTCATCACAATCTGCTTCACCGATTGCTGGATTTGCTCAGTTACCTCGATCACCACTGTAGTATTTGGGTGAGAATACTTGCCAGCATTGGTTAAAAGTTCCAGCAAGATACGGTTAAGGCTCTCAGCGTCGGTGTTGATCAAGAGCGATGGTAGTGAACTATTGATTGTTAAGGTTAAGCCTTTCTGCGCCCATTTGTACTCAAAGGATTTAGCCAAGTGCTTAATCATCGGCATCAGGTCAATTCTTTGCAGCTGCAGTTGGGACTGGTCAGATTCCAGCTGCTGTAGACTCAACAGGTCGTTAATTAGCTCAATTTCTTGATTACACTGTTGCTCAAGGATTTCTAGATATTTGGCACGACGCTCAAGATCAAGTTTGGGTTGACGTAACATCCGAATCGCTAGACTCATGGCAGTCAAAGGTGTCCGCAACTCATGATTCATGCTACTGAGAAATTCGTCTTTGAGCCGATTTAATTCTTTTAACTGACCCATTTGCTGGCGAGTTCTTTCGTATAACTCTGCCTGAACTTTCAGACTATGTTGTAACTGAGCCGTGCGTTCTTCAACAAGGGATTGTACTTGCTGGAGAGTCTGATTTTGGATAATAGTGCTACTAACTTGTGTACTGACCCACTTGACCAAGTTGATTTGATTTTCTAGCCAAGGGCGAGGTTGACTATTTTGCAAGACCAAGAACCCCAAAACCTTAACGGATAGCAAGCCATGATTATCTGCCCCAACCAGAGGACAGATCAGTAACCCTGGCAATAGGACCTGATCTAGGAGTGAGATGCTCTGGTGGTCAGCTTTACCAATCGGGTGATCTGGTCTATGGGTAATGACTATCGGTTCAGGGGCTTGCTTGAGAGCCTGTTGGTACCAAGAACACTCAGAAACTGGGAAGGATTTATTTAACAGTGCGTCGCCTTTTGAAAATAGATCAGTAGTAGAGGTTTCCTGTAACCATTCACAAACGACTGTCAGATCATGTTTTGGTGAATGCTGTCCTGGTACAGTGCAACCAAGGGGATTCGTTTCATCTAAGAGTAGCAGTAGTGCCCGTGACACCTGAAGTGCTTCAGCAACAGCCGTGGTAGCTATCTGGAAAATCTCCAGGAGATTGAGAGAGCTATGCATCACTTGACTCAATTGGTTGAGCAGAGTTTGGTCTCGAGTAGCCGCCTTCACTTGGTGGGTTAGCTGAACTTGAGAAATTGCTACTGATACCCATTGGGATACAACAATTAACTGTTCTTGCTCTGTCTTTGTCCATTGGTAAGGCTGGGCTTTTCCTAAAACAATTACCCCGTTGACTACAGACTGAAACTTTGTGGAGGTCTTCAGTATTGCCCTGGCAGATAGCACTTCTTCACCCAAATCTAAGTTAGACCAAGCATCGGATTTTTGCCAATCTGAAATTGCCAGTACTGAGTCACTGCCTAAGTCATCCTCTGTGGTTAAGAGTTCCAGCAGTTGCACTGGATTTTTGTAGTATCGGTGTTCTGGGTCGAGGTGTTGATCAGCACGCCACCAGGCTAGTTGGGGTGTAGTGCTAGGGTTAGCCAGCCCCCCAATTAAACAGCTATCCACCTGAAAACTCTCTCCTATAGCCTTGGCCAGCATGGCCAACAGAGTTTGCGTTTCTGAGGTATTTAGTATAGTCTTAGCAATTTGTTGCCCGATCTGAGCTAACTCTGTCGGGTAAGGCATGAGTGAACCCTGATGTTCCTGGCTAAAGGTTGGTTCAAATGTACCTGAGAGACGGGACTTGATGGAATTTACTCTTGGGGCAAAAATCGCGCTTTCTGCATCCATTATGCTAGTTGCACAACTTGTGAATACTGGTCTTGACTAGAGCAACTGTTAAAACAGTAATCTCGCTAGGATTAGTGTTCCCGGCATCAGAGTGCTTTTGATCAAGAGATTGGAGTTTTTTACGACAACCGACCTACACACCCGTTCAATCATCACTGCTGGTTAGAGGAGAAGCTGTGGGTCGGTGGCACAACTTGCATCATGTAATCGTCACAGTTGAGTTAAACTCGTCCCCGGTGAGCTTGACCCGTAATTAAATTCGCTTTAGGTGCGCGCCTCCTAGGCCGGGTTCCCCGGCCTAGGAGGCGCGCCTATCGGCAAAGCCGACGCGGGGCGCGAACGGGCGCGCACCACGATATCAACAATGGTTACTGCTCGAAATTCGTCTACCCAATTAATTCTGATCGGTAGATTGGATGAGGGCTTGTTGGAGTTTCGACCTAAGGCACAGAGCGTAAAAATCCCAAAAGGCGCGTGCCTCTGAGTTGGGTAGACTAGTAGTACCTGGAAACCCAGGAGAGAATTGAGAAACTCCAGATATCTCCCCTGGGATTGAAATAGATTCACTTTGAACACCTTAAACACCTTGAGCACCTTTTTATACCGTTTTTTAAACAAAACTGATTTAAAACTTCAATTCAACACTACTAGGAGCGCTTCTTTCTAGCTTGTTTTTGAGCTTCCTCACTGTTTTTTCGATAAAGTATAACCCGATAACGAGCTATCTGGTAGCGTTGGTCATCAGGTTTTACCGTCTCCATTAGATTTGATGCCCGTTCCCACTTAGCTGCCACATCTAACCATTGAGCTGAGGTTTCGACACTTTCACCTGCTGCCGCTGCTTCTTGAGCTAGGCGCATTGCTTCAGTAAAGGGGTCCCGAGTAAAGGGGGGGTCTGGATTACTAGAAGATCCCGATGAAGAAGAATTGGCTGGGTCTTTTGCCGAATGGTCGGCTTGAGTTGGGTTTAGGGATTCGATTTCCCTCCCAAACCAATCATTCAGTAACCAACCTACTAGGATCAGGAATAAACCCAAACCTAACCCAATCACAACACCTTGCCGCAATCGACCTTTTTTACGTAGTTGACTGTAAGAAGCTGGCGGTAAGACCAGTTGCTGACTCGGTAGTTTTTTTTGGCTCAGTTGACGGGAAAATCCTGGTGTTAGAGCCAGTTGCTGGCTCGGTAGGTTTTGGCGATTGTTGAAGGTTTGAGCCAGTTGCTTGAAGAAATTTGGCCTAGTAAGGGTTATGTCTTCGTACCACAACAGCTGATTGTCTGGGTCACGGCTAATTTCTTCTAACCAGAGTAATTGTTCCTCTCGCACGATGCGGCTGTTGATCCTGACACGACGAATGTTACGCGGTGAAATTTCTTCCAGAATTTCCTGGATTTGACTGACTAGAATCGATTGTTCCAGCTGTTCCGGTTTTGCTGCTTCACACAAAACTTGCAATACGCCATCAGCCAGAATGGCTCTAGTTCTCACCCCAAAATCGGCTAATCGTTCATTCAGTGTTTGAATAATTGCCACCACGCTACCCTGGTGGGCTTGTCTAGCAATATCTTCCATGGTACCAGACATTTTTTTTAGCTATGACATTGGATTAGTGTGTTTGACTTTACTTAATATAGTTTTTCCCTTTAGAGTACCAGGATCTTCCATTAGTGCATGTATTGTTAATTTTTCTTGCCCCGTGGAGACCACTGCTAAAACCCAGGTGGATATAGTAATTATCAGAATCATGAGGTACACAGTTTTTTTTATTCCCCCTACCAGTCCCGGAAAACCATACTCGATCAACTCTCCCGGTGCGCTTACAGTCGTCGAATTAAATTCCCATGGTAGTGCGCGACCCAAGGCCGGGTTCCCCGGCCTTGGGTCGCGCCTTCAGGTCGCACCGCAAATCTTTGATTGGTTTGCAGGGAATTGACATGGTGAGCATTGACTACTGCCTGAAAAGATGAAAAAATAAAGGCTGTGAGCAGGAGGTTTATAGATGCTGTTCTCGAGTTCTGTTTGGGAGGTGTTACTGGGAAAATGACGACCAAATGAAGCAATGCCCACCTTAGCACAGGCACGTTCCTTATTACGAACATAGGCAGCGCTAGCAGGGTTGTCACCTACCATCAACACTGCTAATCCAGGAGGTCGTCCATGTTTCAACATCAGCTTCTGTGTCTGTTCTTGCAGCTGGGTCTGAATTTTTTTAGCTATGGTCTTACCATCGAGTATGTTCGTCATTGGTCAATTGGGTTAAACAGTGTAGACGGGTGTACAGATGCTGCCTACTTGGGTTAGAACATTGTAGATGCATGGAGCGACTTACCTTAGGCTGGGGAACGAACATTCAAGTTTCAACCTACTTCCTTTTTCACTCCTCCAAACAGAGTTCATTGGCAACTGACAACTGAAAACATCATAGGATTTCAATATGCCAACTAAGTATTGGTCAACTCTTTTACCGTTTTGGGTTTTACTTGTAGGAGCCGGGACTGTTGGCTGTAGTCCCTTAGCCCATAATGGCATTCATCAGCTTAATATTAGCTACCCTGGTGTAAAGGTCACAAAAATCGGTGAAATACCACAAAATCAGAATACTATCGATACAGTCTACCTTCGGGGTAAAGTTACTAATCAAGCACCACTTTTAGATGCGAATGCTTATGAACTCAAAGATGCAACTAGTACCATTTGGGTAGTCTCTCAGGGAACTTTGCCCAATATCGGTGATCAAGTCTTGATCCACGGTAAGGCTCAATTTCAAAGCATTCCCATTGCTGGACAAGATTTGGGTGAATTCTTTATTCAAGAGCTTGAGCAGCTACAACGGCAAGTCTATCAACCCAAGTCCCCCTTACTTCCAAGACCCACAGATGAGCAGTAAGCAAGTTCAAGTAGCGATCGCTATTCTCTATCGGCAAGGTCAGTTTCTGATGCAGCTACGGGACAATATTCCTGGTATTCTTTACCCCGGTTTGTGGGGTTTATTTGGGGGGCACATAGAACCCGGAGAAACCCCAATCGAAGCTCTCAGGCGGGAATTGCTGGAAGAAATTAGCTATGCACTACCCTCAGCATCTTTGTTTGGCCATTATCCTGAACCCCATGTGTTACGTCATGTTTTTGCAGTACCCCTGACCGTGGAAGTCTCACAATTGGTCTTAGGGGAAGGCTGGGATATGGGGTTGTTGACTCCTGAGCAGATTCGCCAGGGGGAGTCTTATTCTGCCAAGGCTGGTCAAGTGCGACCCCTTGGTCCTGCTCATCAGCGTATTCTACTGGATTTTCTGGAGAAGCGATCGAGCTTGGTATAAGCGCCCTTTTAACCGGAAACCTGGGCAAGAACAACCAGATCACCTACCCTAAACCCAGGGCCAAAGGCGAACAACTGGATAACCTTAAACCTTCAACCTTTCACGGACAACACAGCATGATTGACCATAGGTCACGTTGCGCGATCGAGCATGCTTGTTGTCCTTTTTGTGATCTTGGGCATTTCTTTGCACAACCGCGACTAAAAAGCGATTGATGAATTGCCTTTAATTGGTTAAATAATTCCGGTAACAGTGCTTATCAGTATTAAATAGGCTATAATAACACTAGATGCTTAACAACTTCACGTTCATGGAACCGTGGATACTCATACCCCAAACCACATCACCCTTCAACCTGACCAGCTGACCATTACTACAGCAAACCTACTAGAAGCTTTTGCTGATTTCCTGGATATCGATGTGGCAGCAGGAGATGCTGCAGCTGATACCGTGAATACCTACCGCCGCCAGGTTCAGCAATTTGTGAACTGGTGCGATCGCATAAATCTTCATCCAGCCGCAGTTACTAAAGACGACATTAAGCGTTACCGCCGCTGGATGGTAGACACTAAAAAATTTAAGCCAGCGACGGTATCACTCAAGTTGTCAGTTGTCAAGCGTTTTTATCAAGCTGCTGTGGAAAAAGGACTGATTACTATCAATCCAGCCCTTGGGGTGAAACCGCCACGGGAAAAGCTGGACCCGGCGGCAAGGATTACCTATTTGGAAAAGCCTGAAGTTGAGAAGTTGTTAGCAGCTATAGTGAATGATGGTAGCCTTAAGGCAAAGCGGGATAAACTTCTGCTGGCAATCATGATATTAGAAGGTCCCCGTAGCATTGAGTTACATCGGGCAAATGTCTCTGATGTAGTTAAGCAGGGGGGTAATTTAGGAATTCGGGTCGAAGGGAAGCGTAATATTAGAATAGTGCCATTAACACCAGATCTTGCTGAGTTACTGATGGCTTATCTCGAAGCAAGGGCAGAAAATGGGGAAGTGGTCAAACCATCCAGTCCTCTATTTATAGCTGTTGGAAACAGGGCGGGTGGCAAGCGGATTTCCCGGCGGGGGATTCGGCTAGTTGTAGATAGCTATCTTGAGCAAACTAACCTTAAGCAAACACCAGGAAGAACTATATCAGCCCATAGCTTGAGACATACGGCAGGTACGTTAGCTCTGCGTTCTGGTGCTGAGTTACGGCAAGTGCAAGATTTGTTGGGACATGCTGATCCCAGAACAACTTGTATTTATGCCCATGTAGCGGATCGCTGGGAAAATAATCCAGCATTGAAGCTGGGAATTAACCTGTCGTGATCATCTAGAGAGGAAATTAATAGCTAATTATTTCGGCAACTGGGGAACAGTAACTGGCACTCCTCCTTGGTGAAGGGATTGGCTTAAACAAGTGAGAATCTGTACCAATTGAGCACCAACCCAGCCAGATGATATTGATGAAGGTTGGGACAAGCGGAGACTGTTAATAAAGCGATCGCATACTGAATAAAGTGGTTCAAGTGATTCGAGATCAAGAACTTCACGATGTTGACCAGCAGGGATAAAATACTCCCCGTTCTGTTCAAAATAACCATGTTGGATAGTTAGGGGTGCTTGGGCAACCATTTCATCAAAAATCAAGGTTCCCTGTGTTCCTACAATCCCAAGCCGCCGCTGTTTATCTGGATTGAGCCAGCACAGATGAATAAATGCTTGGAAGCCAGTGGGATAGCTAAGTGTGACCTGAACTAAGTCAGCTAGTCCTTGAGGAGTTGAAGGTTGTTCGCATTTGGCGTTCCCGTAGGGTAGGTTATTTGTTATACTTGAAGAATTGCTAACTTGAAACTCTTTTTGAAACTGTAGCCACACCCTACCATTAGCTTGAACTTGAACAGGTAGCTGTCCTAAGCAATGGTTGAAAATAGCAATATCGTGAATAGCTAAATCCCAGAGAGAATCTACATCTTGACGTACTGGTCCTAAGTTAGTACGGGCGGCGTATCCATAGCGTAAGTCTCCTAAGCATCCTGAGTTGACAACCTCTTGAGCACGCTTGACCGCTGGGTGAAATAGATAGGTATGGTCAACCATGAGTTGTCGCTGGTTTTCTTGAGCCAGGTGGCACAATTCTAGACACTCAGCCACATCAAGGGTTAAGGGTTTTTCTGCTAGGACGTGTTTCCCCTGCTGTAGAGCATCCTTAATTAGGGTGTAATGGGTAACTGCTGGAGTAGCAATTACCACTGCCTCAATTGTTGGGAGATACTGTATCGATTCCCAATCTGTTGCTAAACGTACCTCAGGAGCTAGGTTATATTTATCTTTAATAGCTGCCAAGGTTTCTGGGTATGGATCAACCACTGCTACTAAGCAAGCATCAGGGTGTGCCAAGAAATTCCTGACCAAGTGTTTCCCCCAGCGACCTGCTCCCAATATGGCTACTCCGGTTTGTTTCATTTTTGCCCTCTCAATTCCAGAAATGCCTGTTTGGCTGCTGCTTGTTCCGCAGCTTTTTTCGATCTTCCTGTACCTTCACCTAATTGTCGATTTTGTAGCCAGACTTGGGCAGTGAAGCGGTTGTTTGCCCCATGCACTTGTAGGTTTTCGGTCAGATGATACTTTGGGAGCAGTTTGTAGTGAGCTTGAGTCCATTCCTGAAGAGCATCTTTGTAGTTTTGGCGGGCAGGGTCTTGACGAATTTCAGTAGTGAGTTTTTGTAAGTGAGGGTCTAGCCAAGGACGGACTAATTCTAGGGTATGGGTACTTAAATATAATGCTCCCAATATTGCTTCAAAGGCATCAGCTAAGCGGGATGTTTCGCCAACTTTGTCCCCAGCGGCACTATTGGAAACGAGTAAATAACGCTCTAGACCATAGCTGCGAGCGAGTTGAGACAGAATGCGATCGCTTACCAGTACGGAACGAATGGCAGCAAACTCACCAACGGAAGAGTTGGGATAATTTTCCCATAGCCATTCTGAGCTAGCTAAACGTATTACAGCATCACCAACAAACTCCAACTGCTCATAGTTGTCTTCTGCTGAGATACTACAATGAGTCAGTGCTAAATCTAGCAACGACCAATTCACAGCTGTAGTTTTAGATAGTCCTAACTTTTGAACTAACTTCTCTAATTGTTTCTGACGACGGGGATCTTTGATGGTCATGGGTGTCTGTTGTCGTGAGTCGGAAAGTCCTTTGTGACTAACCAGAGTCTGCTGGGAGTACTCATTACTAACGACTAATAGCTAAATTGAGAGAAAGTCGGACATAAGCCGGGTTCTGTTCTCCCTAGCAACAATGAAAAAGCTACTAAAGAGGGTGGTTATCTATCTAGGACGGCTGTTACCAGACGCCTCATGCGGTTCTCCATATCCGGAACTGGTAAAAGACCAACCGTAGTTCCTCTCGACCTTGCTCCCAACCGGGGTTTACCGAGCCAGCACCTCTCGATGCTGCTGGTGCGCTCTTACCACACCTTTGCACCCTTACCTGTGAAAGAATCAGGAAAAAGGCCGGAAGAATTTATTCTTCCTGGAGCCTTCTACCTTTATCCTTCCCATCGGCGGTATGTTTCTGTGGCACTATCCTCACGGTCACCCGCACTGGGCGTTACCCAGCAAGTTTGGTCTTTCGGGAGCCCGGACTTTCCTCAGACTCGCAGAAAAATGCGAATCCGCAACCACCTGCGCCTACTTTCTCTCTACTCTAGTTTAGACTTGATTAGCAGTTGGTTGTTAGCTGCTGGAGTTAGAGTCAATTTAGAGGCACAGAGCATTATCTGTCCCAGGAGCAGCAACTAGGGAAATGCGATGGGACGTTGGAGCCGCTGCGCGAACGCAAAAGCTAATCCTCTAGAATTTGTTGGATTACACTCCTAAGATCTTTGTCATCAGGGCGTTTTGTGAACTGTTTATGACTGTAAATCCAAACAAGTTTGATAACTGATTTACTTGTATTAACTAAATACATCAATCTGATTTGTCCAGAAGCGCCTTGGCCAAACTTCAACTCAAGCTTATGAAATGTCCATCCTTCAGGTAACTTACTCGTTTTTGGGAAAGGTTCTTGACGGGAATTTCTAGGATATGGGTTCTCTATTAAATTGTCTAGGACTTGCGTGACAAGCAAAAAAAAGCTATTTTTGTGAACTTTGTGATCTTTGGCAAGTTTTTTCAAAGAACGATAAAAATTCTGTGAGTTTTCAGTGTCAATCGAGAAGGGATTTGATCCAGTCACTCACTTCTCCTTTACCAATAAGATTTGAAGATGATGAAGCAAAAGCGTCCTCCAAAACTTTTGACATCACCGATTCATATGCGGGGTGCTCACGTTCTATTTCATCAAGTTTCTGCTTACCTAATGCTTTCATATCCTCAAGAATAATGGGCTCAGTTGAGCTAGCGTCAGATCGTAAACCTTTGCGAGCTTTTTGCCAAGGAAACTCGCAGTGGGTCATATTACTAAGTCGAAAAGCATGATAGCCACCAAAATATTCCCAAGTTTCTTCTAGAAGCTCTATCTTCTCATCAGGGATATTTGAGAGGAAGTCTTTTTTAGGGATAGGTAATTGCTTAGCTTCAAACTCACTGTAAAACCTGTAAGCACTAGGGCACACAGGACCGTATCGCCATGCTTGAATTTCTTCATCAAACAATGGCTGATCGTAAAGGGCTAGATGTAAACTTTGTGCATAGTACAGAAGCTTTTGAAGCTTCATGTTGGTCATTTCAGCTTCCATGCCATCATCGTAAGCTTTTACGATGAAATAGCGAGCCGCATTGAGACAATCAACCATAGTTAGACTCGCAAATCTAATTTAAATAACCTTCAATGATAGCAATTTATAATAATTGCTTGTGCTTATCATTTTGACACTCCCCGGTCGCGCATACGCGGGGATTCTTTGCTCAACGAGTCAGCTTGCTCAGTCAGGCCGGAACCAGAAAGAGTAGAGGCCGATTCTCCCAAAGCGTTTCGGGAGACCCGTTCGCGTAGCGTGGCCTACGGCCTCCGCTGCGCGAACGGATCTATGATCCAGGTTCCGGTGTGCCCCACCGTACCTAAGGCTTGTTCAAGGATGTTGATTGCAGCGTTATGGTCTCTGTCTAGGGAGCAACCACACTGACAGACGTGGGTTCTAGTTGATAGAGATTTCTTGACTGTTTCACCACAATTGGAGCAGTTTTGGCTTGTGTAGGCAGGGTTGACTGCAACAGTTATCTTGCCAAACTTAGCGCCAAAGTGTTCTATCCATTTCCTGAATTGATACCAACCTGCATCATTAATAGACTTAGCAAGACAATGATTTTTTACCATATTCTTAACCCTCAAGTCTTCATAGGCTACCAGGTCGTTTGACCGGACTACGCAACGTGCCGGAGACGAAACCTTAGAAGAGTGCAGCCTTACAACAAAACCTGCCACCTTTGATGCATAGCCTATCAACTATAAAGGCTGCACTCTTCTTGCGGTAACTTCTAACCAGTCTCTTGGCATGTTCTTGACGTTGCCTACTTATTTTGAGGTGTGTCTTACCTAGCCTATTAATCGCTTTCTTGCGATTGGATGAGCCTTTCTTTTTCCGGGAAACTTGACGTTGATATAATTTTAGGCGCTTTTCACCTTTTCTGTAGAACCTGGGATTAGGTTCAGCATCTCCGTTAGAATCTGTGTAGAAATCCTTTAGTCCAACGTCTAAGCCAATGGTGTTACCTGTAGCTGGAACAGGTTCATTAATGTCAACCTGAACGCAGAATTGGACATAGTATCCATCAGCTCGACGGACTATCCTGACTCTCTTGATCTGCTTCTTGTCGAAGCGCCACAAGTCCCATGTACCCTTGAGTTTGAGTTTCCCGATTCCCTTCAAGTCACTAAAGATGATTGACTTTTTATCAGGACATAGCTTCCATCCTGAAGTCTTATACTCTACTGAGCGACAATGTTTCTTGAATCGTGGAAACCCTTTCTTGCCGGGTACTTTTTTCTTACAGTTATCGTAGAAGCGGACGATTGATGACCAGGCTCGTTCAGCACTTGCCTGACGAGCCATAGAGTTCAGCTCATTGGCAAAGGTCAACTGTTTTGCTAGGACAGTGCAATATTTGTTGAGATCGTATTTATTGACCCCTTTATTGTCCATCCAATAGCGAATGCAGCTATTGCGAATAAACTTAGCCGTTCTAATCGCCTCATCTATGGCTGAATATTGTCTCTGCTTGCCGTATGCTTTGAACTCTAAAACTATCATTAGTATCGACCTATTGCTACTAATTTAGTATACAATACATAGCATAAAATTTAGGAACTTTCCAAATATTTTTTTCACGGCTAAAAGCGAGCTATCTCGCTTTCATCCCCGGTCTAAGGACGCGGGGTTTTCAGCATCGTTGATTCCTGATAACCTAAACTAATTCAATAGTACAATTATACTACTAAGCTGCTGATCGATAGCAATCCGATTTGAGTGGTGAAACACCAGAAGAGGGAGAGAGGGGTAAGAAGGGAAAGAATTTCACGATTTTTGTTCACAAATTAATTACCCCCGGGCTGGATCACCTACAGGGAAATCTAGGGTGATGGGATCACTCTCAAATAACTATTGCGTTAAAAATACTCTTTAACAAAGATCGCTCAAGTAGTGTCATGGCTGAATATCGGAATTCAATCAAGGATAGTTGGGTGAGCTACCAATTAAGAAACAAACCTTTGAGTAACTGTGTTAACTTTGGTTAAGTTAACTCAAACCTGATCAGCAGTAAAGATGGTTCGTATTTTACATTTCTTAATATAATTTCATTTATTTATTGATTTTCGACTAATTACCAAGTACTAATTACCAATTACCAATTACCAATTACCAATTACCAATTACTAATTACCAAGTACTAATTACCAATTACCAATTACCAATTACCAATGAGTCTTGGAACAAGTCCAAAAGCATCTAGACTTGAGTCAGCACTAACAAACAAGTAAAACCTACTCAAGAGGAGGGTTTACATTGACTGAAAACCAAATTTCCCTCCAGACAATCTCGCGTAGTGAACTGCGACAGCTGGTGCGTTCTCAGCTGCAGATACTGCTGGAGCAAGGTAATCTTCAGGGTGCTAAGCAAGTGCTGGTACCAGTACAACCAGTAGACATTGCGGAAGCGATTGAAGGATTACCGGAAGCAATGCAAGTGATTGCCTTCCGCTTATTGTCTAAATCTGAGGCCATTGAGGTGTATGAAAATCTTGACTCCAGTGTCCAACAGTCTCTAATTGAGAAGTTTAAACATCAGGAGGTACTGGATATCGTAGACAAGATGTCGCCAGATGATCGAGCCAGGTTGTTTGATGAGTTACCAGCTAAGGTCGTCCGACGCTTGCAGTCACAGTTAAGTCCCAAAGAACGCCGAGCCACAGCCCTGCTCTTGGGGTATGAGGATGGAACAGCAGGGCGAATCATGACCCCTGAATATATTTCCCTTAAGGAAAACTTGACAGTTACCGAGACCTTAGAGCAGATTCGTAGCTTAGCCAAAGCCTCGGAAGTCGTATATTACCTCTATATAACTGATAACTCTCGACATTTGACTGGGATTGTTTCCCTGCGGGATTTGGTGATTTCTGCCACCGAGACCACCATGGGTGAAATTATGACTCGTGATGTGGTATATGTCTATACCTATGCAGACCAGGAAGAGGTAGCACGGATGATCCAACGCTATGATTTCCTGGCTGTACCAGTGGTTGACCGGGAGCAGCGTCTAGTGGGTATTGTCACTGTGGATGATGTGATTGATATCTTGGAGCAGGAAGCAACAGAAGATATGTACGCGGTCGGTGGTGGTGTCCAATCGGAGGGGGATAATTATTTTCAAACCAATTTATTCACAGTTGCCCGCCGACGGGTAGTTTGGTTATTTGTCTTGTTACTCACTAATACGGTTACGGGTACGATCATAAAGTCTCAAGAGTCTATTTTGCAGCAGGTTGTTGCCCTAGCAGCTTTTATCCCTTTACTCACTGGCACTGGTGGGAATGTGGGAGCTCAGTCTTCTACGGTGGTGATTCGCGGCTTGAATACTGATGAAATTCGTGACTTAGGCCCCGGTCAAGTGATTGGGCGAGAGGCACTGGCGGGGTTATTACTAGGAGTAATTCTGGGTACGATGGCTACGGGATGGGCTTACTGGTTACAAGGAGATTTGTCAGTAGCCCTCTCGGTGGGAGTGAGTCTGATTGCGATCGCACTTTTAGCATCAATTGCCGGTTCAGCCCTACCGTTTCTGTTCCGTCACCTAGGCTTAGACCCAGCTCTGATGTCCGCACCATTCATTACAACAGTTGTTGATGTCTTGGGTGTGTTGATTTATTTCAATATTGCTAAATCAGTCTTAGGACTTTAGCATCAAAGGCAAAAGGCAAAAGGCAAAAGGCAAAAGGCAACAGGGAACAGGGAACAGGGAACAAAAAAACATAATATGTACTTAAAACACTGGCAAATCGCTAAAATTAACTGTACAATTAACTGTCAATTAACGTTATAATTAACAGTCCTGGTGCCAGTACTTATAAATCGCATAAGCGAGAGTAACTACACCGGTAACAATGGCCGATTCATCCACGGCAAACAGAGGATGGTGCAGTGGGTAGTTTAGTTTATTTTGGAATCCAACCCCGAGGCGGAACATGCTGCCAGGAGCGTGTTGTAGATAAACCGAGAAATCTTCTGCACCCATAGAGGCTTCCGGTATGATTGAAACGCGATCGCTTCCCCAAGCTTCCTTAGCTGCTGCTTCCAACAACTGAGTTAAGGCTAGGTCATTTTGTACTGATGGTACTCCCCGCTGATAGTTGATGTGATAGCGAGCGCCATAAGCATTACAGACATTGGCCACAATCTTTTCAATCCAATCGGGTAGGCCAGCATAGGTTTGGGGATGAAGCGATCGCACTGTTCCTACTAGGCGGACTTGGTCAGCAATAATATTCGGAGCTCGCCCACCACTAATTTGTCCAATTGTCAAGACCATCGGGTGTAATGGGTTCTGGGTGCGACTAATAGCTTGTTGGAGGGTGGTAATCACCTGGGCAGCAATCCAAATCGCGTCAATAGCTTGGTGAGGGCGAGCTCCATGACCGGATTCTCCCATAATTACGATTTCTAAATCATCCGCTGCTGCTGTTAATGCCCCATAGCGGATACCAATAGACCCTGCTGGAATTGATGGGAAAACGTGAAGACCAAAGATAGCACTGACATCCTTCATGCCCCCATCTTTAACAATCCAGTTTGCACCTTGAGA
>NZ_JAAHGN010000100.1:0-11775 GCF_010672485.1 Moorena sp. SIO2C4
TATCTTCCCGAGTATAGTCCTGATTATAACTTAATTGAATTGGTTTGGCATTCAGCAAAAGAATATATTGCCAATCGAGTTTTCAAATCAATTGAAGAATTAGAATGTTTGTTAAATCATCTTTTAAATGAAGGAGGGTTAATTATAAAATGGGTACGAAAAATAAAAAACAAAGGCAATGCTGTTATCACAGTTTAAATGCGCAACAGCTTAATAACGGTATGGAATTATTTTTCAAAGCATCATCGATAGAAATGAACGGCTTCCAATTTTTTTCGTTTGGAAAAAAGATGCTGCTAATACGTTGGAGATTACCTATTGTATGGCTAGCACCAACAAATATTAAGGATGCAATTAAACCTGGAATAAACGTAATAACCAAGAATATCGAACAAACTATCAGCTTTAAAAATTGACTAATAGCAAAAAAACTTATACCCAGCGTTATGATTGAAACACCAATACCCAAAATAAACAGAATAGCACCAAGAATTGGATTGATTTCAGCTATACGGATTCCAATCATCGATACAACTACTAGTATTATAGAAATAATACCATGATTTATGAAATCCCTTAAAAGCGAGAAAAGTTCTTCAAAAACTTCATTAAAAAGCTCGCTTATGTTTTTATATTCTATTGTTAGTCCATAGGCTGATAGCATAAATAATAAGCCAGCAATTATCAGACTAGTATTTCTATCGCTACTGAACTGAGAGATCATCGTTTCAGAGATAGAGTTGGCAGCCACTATTACTGAAACGATAGGGAACATCCCTAATACTGCAATGACAATAAAAGCATTAGCAAACTGAACATCGTAATTCACTTTATTTTTGATTTTGATAAAACAAGGAATACTCGCCAATAGATAAATAGCGATAAAAACCAGAGACTTAATAATCACCTTATCCCCAAAGGGAACTTTAACTAGGGAAATTAGTAGCCAAGGAAAAATTATATAAATTGATAGGATTAAAAGATGAATAAACTTTTCTGTATCATAAGGAAATATTTTTTCATAATTTCCATAACTGTATGTCTCCTTCAAACTGATTTTTGGATAAAGAGGACTTATATAAGCCCTTAATATAATTAAAAAAAATATATTTTTATCTATTGAAGTTAAACTTAAATTTAAAAAAAAGTAAATCATCCATAGAGTCACGAATAGTTATCATAGGAATCATAGGAATCATAGGAATCATAGGAATCATAGGAATCATAGGAATCATTATAATTTCCGTAATCATAGCTGGATTCATAACTCGTCGGTTCATCATAGGTTGGAGTTTCGTAAGTAGAAGTTTCATCGATAGTTGAAACTGGAATATGTTCATCAAAATTAGAGTCATAGGGGTCACTTGAATAAAATCCTGAGCCAGAAGCTGCTTGCTCTTCTTGTTTAATTCTTTCTTCAACCCGTTCAAAAGATTCATTAATCAGTGCCTCAAGGGAATCCTTGGGATCGTTAAATGATGAGTTATCTTCTACGGGTGCAAAGGATGGTTGCTGGATCCCACTTGAGTGATCAAAGTTTAATTCGTTAAGTCCCTGAGCTAGGGGATCAGCTGATGGGTCATCATATTGATCAGAAGAATTAAAGATGGCTGAAAATGGATCAGAGTGTTCCCAATTCATCTCTGAAATCGGTGGTGGGACTTCTGGATCTGATTCAAGTTTTGCCATAATTTCATCCCAAGCAGCATCAATATCACTTGGTGACTGTGTATTATAGTGGCTTGAGTTTGTAGAAGTCTCTTGTGTCAGGAGGGAATTACCATTCACTTCAGCATCAGAATAAAGACTATCTACTGTCTGCTCAATTTGGCTGTGGTCATTGGTATCAGATACATCTGGGAAATCAGGTACATTTGGAACAAGAAGACCATTAGGTAGTATTTTGTAGGAGTAGTTTGGCTCGACTGCTTGATCCGCCTGCTGTTCTACAGGCTCTTGGGTTTGTGATTGATTTTCTGATGGATATGAATTAGTAAGTGAAGAATTAAAATCTGAGAAAGGGATTGATATCAACTCATCAACGGCTACACCTTGACCTTGATGATCCATTATGGTTGGGGTATCTTGGTCTATGGCATTGACAATGTCTCCTTCTGCTTGGATGTTATCTCTGGTATCAGTAGTCACTTCAAGCAAACGTCCATTCGGCATTATTTTGTATGCAGTTTCTAGAGTGGTTGCTGCTTCTGGGGTTTGATTGTTTTCTGTTGTGTCTGACTCTGTTGTTGGAGTTGAGTGAACCTGTAGTGCTGGTGTGACTGAGTTTGGAGTTGTTGGGTCTGTCTGATCAAGAATCTCTAGAATCTCTTCACTATCTATGTCTACTTTAGCTTGTACAAGCTTTCCATTTTTAAGAATGTGTCGAATCTCCCATTTTGCTGTTTGACTATCTGCCAGTTCCTCAGGGTTTGGGGAGATAATATTTTCTGTGGTAATTTGTTCTAAATTAGCAACAGAGACATCAGTAGTAGCGGGATTGGTTGTGTCGTAAGATTGTTTGTCAGGATCTTTTTTGGATTCTTCAGGAATGATAGGGGTTTGTTGATTTTCTTGATCTTGAATCGAAGATCGATCTTGGAGGGGAGTATCTAGTGTTGGGTGAGTATTTAGGAAACCATGGTCTTGAATTGTTTGCTCTACTTTATCAAGAATCCCTAGCATCTCTTCGGTCTCAATATCTACCTTAACTTCTACAACTGTTCCATCCTCAAGAGTAATAGATCGAGTCGCCCATTTGGCTGTTTGACTATCTGCCAGGTTTTCAGGGTTTTGGTAGACAATAGTTTCAGTGGTCGTTTGTTCCAGAAATGAATCTTCATCATCATGATTTAGTCTGTCATATACTACTCCAGTTTTAATAGTTGTATCAAAGGCACTCAATTTACGATTTATATTGCGAATATCTTCTTCAATCTTTGCTTTTTCAGTTTCGATCTTATTCCTGTTATCAATAATTTTATGGTCAGCAAGATTATCTGTCAGCTCAAAAGAACCTTGAGGACTGAGGTTTTTAAGATGTTTGTTAAGAATATAAACTTGATTTCCTCCCCCGGGGCCATATTGTTGATTTTCTAATGCTTTACCAGAAGCCAAAAGACCATCATAATTGAAAACTTTTGCATTTGTCTTATACGTGCCATGCCAAGGTGCATCTGGGTTATAGCCAGGGGAGATTTGAACCAATTCAGAAAAGTCTCTGGCTGTACCAGTTTTAATTTTTTCCAGTTCTTCCTGATTCGAGACTATACGAAACCAGTTACCATCAGGTTTATCACTAGGTATTGGAGATAATTGTAGAACAGTTACATTTGAAACGTCTTTATTACTCAGCTTATCAACATTACCATATTCAATTGAACGTTTTTGTTCTCTAGCAGCAACTTTAGCAGGTGATCGCTGTAATACTGAGGGCAATTCTAGATTTGAGCCAGCCTTGGCAACTTTTCCAATACCTTTTGTTCCGAATAGTTCAACAGCTCCACGACCAATCGCTTCTCCATAATTACCCTCCTCCCAATCTTTACGGTATGGTGCAGCAAGAGCATCAAATCGTTTACCAAAGTTCTCTTCTGCTTTATTGGCTTTTTGCGGATTTGTAACTTGGCCACCAGTCACATACCATACATCACTAACAAAATCACCTGTCTGATTTGCAAAGGCCTTAGTGCTATCCCACCTTTGGTGTGCTTTTTCAGGGTTAAAATACCATCCACCAGTTAAATACCATGAAGTACCTAATAAATCCGTCGTCAAATCATATGTTCCAATCACCCCTTCAATCGCACCATTTCCTGCTCCCTTAACAAAGCCCCAAAGCTGATCGACAAAGCTGAACTCTTCTTTATTTTCACTCATGTTTTAATTCTACCTAGCTTGATAACATTGTTAATTAATAATTTAGAATTGTCATTTTAATACTCAAACAATTATCTATTGTGACTTCCGAATATTTGTACCTCCACTCATTCCAGTTACTTTACTCTTCTTATCAGGAGGCAGAAGATTGAGCAATGCCAAGTTAACCTGCTCCAACTTCTCAACATTACGACTCTCAAAATACTTAGCTCCCAAATTCAACAGTTTTATAGCCTCAGCAGGATCAACAAAATCTTCTGTCTGATCTACTAAGTGTGCAAACAGACTAAGATGGAATGTCGGGCTTTTCATCTGTGCCGTCACACCCAGTTGATTCAATTGCTCAGTCGTAGCATTAATCCTAGATACACTCCCAGACTTCAGCACCCCTTCCTCTTGTTGCAGCAGTTGATTCAAGGTTCGTTTATCAGCCTCAGAGCCACTGTCCTCAATAGTACGGCAGCAAAATCTCTTTGCCTCCTGATACTTCTGAATTGCAGCAGAAATATACTTATCACGAGTCAAGCTATCCACCTCTTGGGCTACCTTTCGCTTGTCATCTTCTAACTGATAGCGTATATCCGTCACATCGTCCGCCTTGACGGTTAGCAACTTAGCGCTAATTTCATCAACCTGCTCCCGTTTTTCCTTGAGTTCTTGCACCACAACCTGTTCATTCCTTTGTTGAGCCTCCACAATTTCACTGGAAATTTTAGAGGACAAATTCTGCACCTCGGACTTCAGTTGGTTTAAGGACACACTACGCTGCTTCGGCTCAAACACTTCCTTAAATTCCTGATCAACCAAGGGAATATAAACAGATAGCTTTAAGGTCCGAGACTCAGACATTTCAATTGTGATCTCAATCGTAGTTCCTGCTGGAATATTCCTGGTAAACCGAGTGCCCTTTAAGACTAAATAGCCAATGGTCTGATTGGCTTGAGGTAATGCATCTTCTGGTCCCTCTAGGATATTGATTCGGATTTCATCATCTGTGCCATGGCGCACCAACCTGGACACTTGCACCTCATAGTCCTGTTTTTGGGGAAGAGTGCTATTTTCTCTGAGAATAGCTTGACACCGTGTCTGTTTAGAATTCTCATCCTCAATCTCAATACAAATGTCATGGGGTAGGGTTTGTCCCCTAACAGTGGTTATCCCTTGATAAATTTGAATTGTGTTGTTATCAATGGGAACTGCATTACCATGACTATCAAAAATCTTGAATTCAAAGATATTCTGCTCTTGCTCAACCAGAGGTAAGTCTTCTTCAATCTCTCGTTGTAGGGGTTTCAGCCCGGAATCAAAACCTCCATCGGCTCTCAAAATCCGGTAATAAAGACCCTCTAAAGCCCCTTCTACTCTTGCTTCAAGAAACTCCTCCAAATCACGAGACACATGGGGGTATTCCATCCTTAGTGCTAATCCACTGGGAGAAGACTTTGATGAATTTTCCTCTATCTTTCTCGGTTTAGTTGCAGCAAACAATGCAGCTCCCTCTGCTACAACCGTTGTAGGATCAACATCCAAATTTACCGGTATCTGTAATGATTCTTCTAGGCGTTGACGCACATAGGGGATGTAAGTAGATCCCCCCACCATCAATACAAACTTGAGATCCGATGAACTGAGAGACTTGCTCTGTAGCAATGATTTAATTAAAGCAATTGTCTCATCAATATAAGGCTGGATTAACTCTTCAAACTGAGAGCGTGTAATTGTTACTTCCAGATCATGCTCTTCACCCTTATCGTCTTCAATTTCCTCAATCTCTAGGTCATAATATTCCATGGAAGAGAGGGCAATCTTAGCTTCTTCCGCTTTCAGCAAAAGTTTGAAGTAAAGAGAATTATACTTACTGCTTTTGCTCTTCACTTCACCTAATAAACCACTGATACCCAACTGCTTTTCTATAGAATAAATCAGAATTTTATCAACAATAAGGTTGTCAAAATCAGCTCCCCCTAAAAAGTTATTACCTTTGTTACCAAGAACTATCATTTCTTCATCACCCACCTCCAGAAGGGCAACATCAAAGGTTCCACCCCCCAAGTCATAAACTAGCCATTTTTGCTCATCAAACTCTACTCCTTTCTCCTGATTGGCATAGGCTATGCTGGCAGCAATAGGTTCCTGAAGCAAAAACACTTGCTGAATTCCAGCCTGATGAGCAGCATTCTCTGTAGCCTGAGACTGATTGGTATCAAAAGAAGCCGGTACAGTAATCACTGCTGCATCAACTACTTCTCCGGTTCTAACGAACGTCTTTAATTCCTTTAGAACTTCAGCAGATAGATCGACGGGTGTTTTAGATCCTTGGAGATCCTCAATTAGAAACTCTTCATCAGTTCCCATCTTACGTTTGAAGAAAGCAACTACATTCTCAGGATATTTTTTCCAATACTCTTTTGCCTTATCTCCAACGAATATTTTATTTTTCTTGAATCCCACAACGGATGGTAGTGTTCTCTTTCCGTGAACTGTGGGATTAGAAAATACATCTACTTTTCCTTTAGAGAACTTAGCAATTGCAGAATTTGTCGTTCCCAAGTCAATCCCAATATTGATTGTGTGTGCCATCCGGTTATCTCCTTGAATTTGTGAATAATACCTAACTATGAAATAGTGATTTGTATTGATATACAAATCCTCTAAAATTATTTAGAGCTGACATCATTGCCTGTAAATCTTAACTTAAGACGAGAAAACTGTTCTTTAATAAATTTACAAATATTCATATTTGAGGGAATCATGCTAGGTTTTTCGCTAATTTTTTCCCTAGCTTCTTCTTGGATCCCTTTAGATTCCACAATAACAGTTGCTCGACGAACAATACGTGATGGAGAGGATTCATTCTCCCGGTATCGAATCGTTGGCTTGATCACCTCAGAAATTACCAATTCTTCAGGGGAATCACTAGAGATATGAGCATCACAGTCAGTCCGGGTTTCATTATACGTCCCTTTGGGAATTTCATAAAACCATCCCAAGGATTGAAAGTAGTCTTTGAGCTTTTCTACATTTCTATGAATTGTATGTTCTGTAGTCAGTTTTTTCAGCTTTTTCTCAATTTCAAAGACTTGATACAAGGCTGAAGAAAAATCGGGCTGTAGTTGTTCGGTAATTAATTTATTTTCCATGGTAGACTGCAATATTTTATTGAACCATTTTAATTTTTAGTCAAACTTATCTTGACATCTTTCCAGTAATCATCAATTCCTGAAACCTCAACACATCCCTAATCAGTACACCATTCCATTCCTTCTCAGTATCGATTAATGCTCCTCTATCTCTAAGACTAATTACTCCCGATTTGATTCTAGATAAAATATAAGGATCTATTCTTTTTTTATACTGTTCTATACTTAGTTCTTTATCCCTAAACTTGTTATCATACTTGATATAATTTTCAAAATTTTCCTTGTTTTCTAAAAATATATTTATATACTTTTTGTTTGTTGTGACAAGTACTAAATTAGGATAATCATCTGAACTAATTAGAGTAAAGTAATGGTATTTGCAGAAAAATGTGGAGTCTTTAAAATAAATTCTTTGACTATATAAACGACAATTTCCAATCTCTACAACTGTTCCTGTATTAATTTTCACCATAATTTTTTCTGTAATATTGTCCATAATTTTTATTAAGGAAAAGTCTAGTTTTTTCCTTAATTCATCTTCATAGTTTAGATCATCCATCATCGGTGTAAAGGAAATCTGTTGTCCCTGATTATTCAAAAAAGAACAAGTACGAAGTTGCGAGTTGTATCCAAAAGGAACTAACTTAATAGCTTCAATACTTTCTAGATCCCAGACTGTTCTTCCATATCTAATGTAATCATCTGTAATTTCAAGTGGATGAGAAGCATTTAAATAAAGATTTAAATTTAGCTTACGGTCTTTACTTTTGCCTTTATCCTCAATAATCTTATCTTTAATCTCTTTTACCCTCTTGCTGGCATTTTCCGAGACCTTTAATTTAGAGGCTAAGTCAATAACTTTCAGAGAATATTCCACCAAAAACTCATATTCAATATGCTCAGATGTTGGCAAGCGACATAGTTTGAATCCTATTTTAATAAGACATTGAGATATCCGATCTTTAGCTATCAAAAAGAAGGGATGATTAATTGAATTCACTAACTCAATATCCAGAACTTCTTGGATCTTCGCCAAAAGCTCTTTTTCATCAAAGTGTTTAGGATCTATACCAAAATCAGCAATCTCCTTCAGAGCATTACAGCAGCTTTCTAAAAATTCATAGGATCGACCAAAACAGATTTGATAATGCTCTGGAAGAACTAAGAGTTCTATTGAGAACAAACTCTTAATGGAACCTAAATCCTTAAAGCGTATCGCTTCATCAAGTTTATTCCCATACTGTCGAGCAAAGTATTTTCCAATGAATCCCCGGAATTCTTCATCCTGGTAATCAGGTTTAGAAACATATTGCTCAAAAAATTGAAAATCTCCGAAAGTTAGAAAGTCATGTAGCTTTTTGTCCTTAAATATAATAAAGTGGAATTTTTTATTCTGCTCATCTCGAAGATCTTCCAAATATGCTTCTGCCTGCTTGATCTTAAAGCCTTCTTTCAATTCAAACTGATTGTCGTTAATTTTTAGCTTTGCTAAAAACCTTTTCTTCTGTGGGCGAATTTTAGTAGCAGATATATCTTCTACAGTATTGTATTTTTCAGGATCTAAGCCAAGTAGTGTAAAGGGATTAACATATACAACAACTGTGTCTCGCCTTGATGCGGTTAAAATTTTTTCGCCAAACTCCTTAGATATCCTTCCAAGCTGCCAATCCCCAATCTCACCAAAGCTAATCATGCGCTGAGCAACTTCAATGTTTCCTTGAGGTGCTTTCATAAGGCGACGACAAAACTTGCGTAGCCACGACTGAAATGTAGACTGATCAATACTTACTGGCTGTTTAGCAAAAAAATCTTCAATCTCAGCTTTCTGCCATCCAGTGGATACACCTTCTAAGAGGCTTAGAAAGATTGACTCATATTCAGCATCTTCCAGAATCTGTTCCGGTTCCGGTAACTTTCCCAAGTCACTTTTCACAAATTCTATTAAGGAAGGTAGCTTTCCTTTTTTAATGTATGACCATTTCTCCTGGCGAGAAAGTCCTTTCCACCATTGCTCATATTTTCTCTGGAAGAATATCTTGCTACCCAGGGCTATGGTGACAAGCAGCATTAGTAAAAGTGGTAGAGTTATCAGCATCCTTTAAGCACTTGAACCTAGTACTTTACCATAGACGTTTTGACAAGTAATTTATATCTAAACTGACTCGTATTATCTAAGGGTTATAGAAATAATTAACCTGTCATACTTGTTGTAGTAAACTACTAGGCTGAATTACAAATAAACGATATAGCTGGAGTTGAATTAAATTCAACTCCTATCCAACAAACAAGGGAGGATGTCAAATTCGCAGAACAAATGTACTAAAATAACTCATCACTGCTACTGAAGCCCCGAAAACACTGTACTTCAAGTGTTCTTACAAAATTGACCTGCTCCCACAAACAATGCCATTTAGTCAAAAAAATTCAGGGCAAACCCATCTTTTTAGAAGCCTTACTCAGAAGCAATGCAGTGGTGTCATGGGGGTTTTCCCCATGAGCAACTGCATCAAGAGGTGCTACCCGTGGCGAATTAAATTCGCCAACAGAAAGCGCACCTAACAGATATTTCAAAACTAATAAGTATAAAAACTTATCGCTTGAATATCATATCCAGTAGGCATTTGAAAATAAGATGCGTTTACCCTGAAAAAGATTTTAGCTTATATTTTTTCAAGCTCATTGGCAATATAGCATACAATATAATTTCTAGTCAATATCATTTCTACTTAATTCATTTACCCCATCCTTGGAGTAGAACTAGACACAGGATATTAAGTAATGTTACAAACTCCTCCTTGTGTCACATTCACTAGTTCCAACCCTTGGAGGGTTAGGCTACCCGATGTCGGATAACCCAAGCGTGATTAATTAATTGATTAATTAGGCAATTGTCTGCTCATCAAGCTCTGTTTAAACAAATGCCTCAACACAGCATAATATACTACAAAATGTAAATTTTGTAATAGAGAAAGCTTGTTATTCGGGTAGAACAGTCCTGGCCCAATCTATGAAATAATGACTTTCTAGAAGGAGGCTCGTGACAGTTAACCAAAATGCACACATAATATCTTACAATATCTACCAAAATATGCCAAGATAAAAACATGGCACTAATACCACTCCGTAAGGCGGTCGAACTTACGGGACTCTCCAAGAACACATTGAGGAAATACGCGGATGATGGAACGATCAGGTGCGAAAAAACTCCAGGAGGAACAAGACTCTTTGATCCCGAAAGCTTGCTCACTTTCGGACGTAGATCTACAGATGATAGAACTGTTCGGGTTGCAAGCACAATTTGCTACTGCCGAGTCAGCTCCAGCAAGCAAAAAGACGACCTTGTCCGACAAATCGCCTATATGCATTCCCTTTTCCCACAAGCCGAAATCATCAAAGACATCGGCTCAGGTCTCAACTACAAAAGGAAGGGACTTAAGACCATACTGGAGCGGCTTATGCGAGGAGATCAGCTCACGATTGTTGTTGCCTGTAGAGACAGACTTACCCGATTCGGGTTTGAACTCTTTGAGCACCTGGTCAGTATCAACGGTGGAAAAATCTTGGTTCTCGACCAACCTAAAAGTTGTCTTTGATCAGAACTTACAGCAGATCTTCTCTCCATCATTCACCTCTTCTATTGTCGCGTCCACGGGCTCAGAAAATACGGGGCAAAAATCAAAAAAGATTCGGATATTCCTCAATGCTGAACAGCGGTCTATTGTTCGTCAATGGTTCGGAGTGTCCCGCTATGTTTTCAATAAGACCGTCAAAATACTCCAGAATGGAGAAGTTAAAGCCAACTGGAAGGCTATTAAAACAGGGATATTAAATGACCTTCCAGAGTGGTGCAAGGCAGTACCTTATCAAATTAAATCGATAGCGATTAAGGATGCCTGCACCGCTGTCAGGGAAGCTAAAAAAAAGTACAAAAAGACTAAGCAAATTAACCGAGTTCGATTTAGATCTCGAAAGAATCCTGTCCAGTCTTGCTATATTCCTAAATCAGCAGTTTCAGACAAGGGGATCTATCATACAAAACTAGGGGAATTAACCTTTGCCGAGAGCCTGCCTGATAATATCTGTGACTGTCGATTGACCAGTACTAATGGGGACTACTACCTTGTAGTCCCCCACAAAGTGACTAACGTTAAAGCCGAAAACCAAGGTAGAGTAGTTGCTTTGGATCCTGGAGTTAGGACTTTCTTGACATTCTTTAGTGAAACTTCTGTCGGAAAAATTGGCAATGGTGATTTTTCTCAAATTCAACGCTTATGTCAACACCTGGATAATCTGATTTCAAAAATAAGCAAAGCCAAAGGTGGCCAGAAGCGTCGAATGAGAAAAGCTTCCAGGCGGATGGTGATCAGGATTCAAAACTTAGTGAACGAGATCCATCACAAAGCTGCCAGATTTATAGTTGACAATTTTGATGTAATTTTGCTTCCCACCTTTGAGACTTCTCAGATGTCGAGAAAAAGTGATCGCAAACTTAGATCAAAAACAGTTCGCAATATGCTCTCTTTCGCTCATTACCGTTTCAAAGAATTTCTCAAGCACAAAGCCCAAGAGTCAGGAAAGATGGTGATAGACGTCTGCGAAGCCTATACGAGTAAAACTGTCAGCTGGACTGGGGGTGCGGCTCGTTCTTACTAGGAGCCTCTAGAAACTAGAGGGGTATGAGTAAGGGGAATCGTGAGGGTAACACCCTCAAAAGATTTCTAACTATCTATTGGATGGCGGTGAAAACCCGCCCCTTGAA
>NZ_JAAHGN010001000.1:0-2815 GCF_010672485.1 Moorena sp. SIO2C4
TGTTCAGTCTTAATTTTGTTGTAGAGATCGGTGTTGTTGGTTTTGGCCAGTCAGCTTTGGCTCAGTGCTTCCTCCTGTATTAGTGTCTCCTCCTGTATTAGTGCTTCCTCCTGTATCGGTGGTTCCTCCACCTCCTTGAATACTTACAGAATCATCGGTGTAATAGTAGTTGAGTGATGTTTGGAGATAAGGAGAATAAGCTGCGCCATATTTTAAATATGCTGTACCAATTCCCTGTCGGAATCCATCAACTCCCCCTTTAGGTGTTCGTTCTGTTGCCCCCGTGCCTGTTTCGTCTGCCCCTGTGCCTGTTTCGTCTGTTTTCTCTTTCATAACGTCGAAGATTGCAAACCGATCTTTTAATTTATTGCATTGCACCAAAGCTTGTTCACAAAGTCCGTAATAATCGGTTTCAGTACTTAAATTAGCGGCATCGGTAAGCATGATTAAAGTCGGTTCATCTTCTTTTTCTAAAGCATCTAAACCTGCTTTAAAATCGGCAACAGCTTTTGGAATATTGCTGTATTGCCCTACCGAAACAATGTAACAACTGCCCCCACCGTTATCAAAATACAGGCGCAAAGCATAATACATTAAATACTTGAGTTCAGGAGCGCTAATGGGTGCAATTACACCTGAGCTCTCTGTAACAGAAAACTCGCTTGCTTCAGCCTTACCAAACAAAGTTTCATAGTCAAGCAGTGAACTAATTCGAGTGGGTTTATTCTTTAATTGGTCGCCTATTCCAGCTTTCTCTGTGTAACCGATAAAAGCTGGAATCGCTGTAGATACCTCAGCGACTGAAGGGGGAAATGTAGAAATTTCCTCGACATAAACATTAGGAGTTTTATAAGTTACCATGGTTCAATCCTTAGTTTTGAATTTTTATAGGTATTTCAGGGCATTAATGACTTGAATTCCGTTATGATTAGGGGGATTAGGTAAATGATCAATCCACACAGAGGGATCGCCAAGTTCATTCTTTTTCTTTATTAAAAGTTGAATGTTTTGTCTCCCAGCTTCCTGACAAGCAATTTCTGAGTCAGATTTAAAGAGATATTTTTGAGATTCAGGAAATTGTTGGTTAAGAGCAGAAAATATTGGATCTGTTTCTTTAGCGTCGGCACTCGTAGATCTAGTAAATTTAATTTCTGGTTTCCTGGTCGGATCTTTATCTTCAATCAAGAATTCATCGCCATTAGTTAACTGATCCGTTACCAGGTAATAGTACCACGGTTGTTTTTTGGCGTTAAAGGTGATTTTATAGTCACTCCCCTGATTCAAATCTTTAGACATGGAGGAGTTATTATAAATATCCACAATTCCAAAAATAGTTTGTACCCTGGGCACTTTTATGTAACACAATTGAGGAGGAATTATCTCTAAATTTGACACTCCAATTTTAGTATTCCTTTCATTACTAAACAGATAACTAACATTATCAACGGGTTTCCATTCAATATCTGTGAAATCTAGAAAATCTTGATTTTTGATTTTCAATATAAAAGTAAATCGCAAATCCTCAGCAAGCTCTACCCAGGGTTTATGTTCTGAATTTTCTGAATTTTCTGAATTTTCTGAATATACTGGGGTAATGACCACTATTCCGTTAACTTTATTCTTAACAATCAGACGATGACCCCTAAGTACCCTACTACATTCAGGTGTTGGTTCAACACTTAAGTCCGGGCAGACTTTATCCCGATAATAGTCGTGAAGAATACTTAATTCAAAGAGTTGCTTATAACGCATAATCTAGATGACCCTTGGGTTTGAGTTTGGCGGCGATACTAGATTCTTGAACTACTAACTTCCCTATCAGTTACATCAGAGCCAATTTCCACCGTATCCCCATCGGCAAAGACAACCATTCTGACTTTATAAATGACTGAAGGCATATAAGACATGCCTAAACCAGACCAAACCTCTCTTTGTTCAGTAAAAGGCAAATTAACCAGTTCGATGGTCAACTTTTGGATCTCAGCACTGAGGGTTGGAGAGTTACGACAATCAAATAACCGATGACTTTGAAAGTATTTTATAATTAGGGACAAAAACTCTAAAGATTGGCTGTAATTAGTAAAATTAGCAGCATAGAGAACGTATAAATTGAGGTAAAGATTAGGGTTGTTTTGCTGCTTCCCCCCTTGATTAGGCATCCGGTCATAGGCAGCACCAGAACGAAAGGTATAGTCTTCTTCTAAGTTAACTAATAAGGTAGTAATGGCATTCTCTTCTAAGGAAACTTCTTTCCCGTTGCGATCCTGAAGAAATAAGACCTCAAAAGCCTGACCTCCGGTTTTTACTCGGATGTAGCTGTTGAGTTGTTCCTTAAGAAACGAGAGAACATTATCCAACATAAGTAGTACCTATCCCGCCTAATAATTGGAGGATAATCTTGACCAGAAGACTTTGATACTCCCGTCGCTAAATCGAAGATTATAGCGAGGGATTCTTAAGAGTATAAAACCCTTAACGGCTGAACCAAACAGCCTCTAGACCCTCCGATAAAATCCTTGGGGTTACTTGTATGTTTATGATCAGCTTAATTCCATGCGACAGAGGCTTTTCAGCTTGTCTTTTAATGCATATATTGGAACCTGAGAAAACTCTGATTGCTTCGTGTCCCTTAATCGTTTAATTTTGGGATTGTGATCGATAGCAATCTTGCTAATCGTGTAATCTTATCCTAACAAAAATAGGCAAGATACGCTACAAATTCATTCTCCAATTCCCCTACCGCTAAGTCTTCGACTATAACGGGAGTACCCTTGGAGTTGAATGATGGAATAGGGAAATACCTTTTCTATACTTC
>NZ_JAAHGN010001001.1:0-2813 GCF_010672485.1 Moorena sp. SIO2C4
CCTCTCTTTCCCGATTCCCGATTCCCGATTCCCGATTCCCGATTCCCGATTCCCGATTCCCGATTCCCGATTCCCGATTCCCGACAACTAAACACTAATCAGATGGCCGATGTGCTTTGCGTTCGCGTAGCGTGACCTACGGTCAATAGCGTAGCGTGGCCAAAGGCCAATCGCTTTTAGCGGAAGCGAAGCTTCATCGCATCTGCTGGTAATACCTCTAAGGAAGACATCTGCATTGTTCCAGCCAGATAGTTGCTCTGATGCTTAGCAACTATCTGGCTCAACAGATCTAGGAGTGTGTGATCGTCCCGTAACGCTTCAGTAAGAGACTCCTGAGTGATGACCAGAATCTCAGTCTCCATGGCAGCAGTGATGGTAACCTTTGGCAAGGGTTTACCTAAGAAAAGAGTCATCTCACCGAAGAAGTCTCCGGCTTGTAACTGTTCCACAGGAAATTGAGGGGAGTACTTGAGAAATTCCTGCCGTTGTTCAAGATCGTGAATCTCTGCTGCTAACAGTTGGTATAGCCAGTAGAGAGACGATGTCTGCTGTGCCGCCTCATGGGCTACAGAAAAAGCAGTAGGACCGATGTAGTGAGCTAGTTGATAGGCAAGCCTTTCAATCACCTGTTGATCTAATGGAGTAGGGGGTTGGGCTTTGGGTCTATGAGTGAATGGTTTGACTGTAGTCTTGCCCAAGGTGATAACCACCTGTTGCTCTACCTCTAGGCAGCCTTTAACTACTATAAACATAGCGTCTTGAGGCAGATTTTTACTACTGAGGGTTTCACCAGCATCAAATAGTAGAGGCTTGGCAGATTCGATCAGGATTTTCTGTGCTCCAAGGCTGAAGTGGCGGAAGAATTCAATGGAGCTGAGGAGTTTGAGGTGCTGCTTGTGGGAGGGAATAATATACCTAGGACTTAATTCTTCACGGCTTAACCCATACCAGACTCGGCGTAAGAGTTCGCGATCCGTGTGCAATGGAGCAAGGTTGTAGTTTTTAGGAAAGTAGAAAAGTTTGTAAGTGATAAACAGCCCTGGATCCGCCAAGTCATATTCCCACATCCTGACTTGAATCGGTTTGTCAAGGTTAATGTTAGGGTGGGGCTGATTCAGGACTGCTCCATAGGCAGCATCAATGACTTGTTGGGGGGGAGAAGCAGCAGGAACTAAAAATTCCACAGAGCGCATCACTGGTTGTACCGTGGATGTCTTAGTAGGAATCACCGTAAGTAAGTCATCTGACAGTAACCCATTAGGAATGTAAGTCATTTCACCAGTACACTGACGTATCGCTATCGAGCGCCAGGTGATGGACTCGATGACGCCCTCTACATCACGGATAATCACTCGGTCACCAATTTGAAAGGGTTGGTCAATGCGTAGGGCTACCCCTGAAAAGAAATTACCTAAAGTAGACTGTAGAGCAAAGCCGATCACCGCTGTGATTAATGCTGAGGTGGTAAAGAAGGCTGCTATGTTTTCCCCCAGTATTCCTAAAATCAAAACCGAGCAAACTGCATAGAGTAATAGGGAAATAACTAGCTTGAGCAAGGCTGAGGGTTGTTTACCTTGGGAGCGGGCAAACCAAACATCAACTACCAGAAAGGAAAGAAAATTAACGATTACAACACTACCGCAGACCAATACCGTAATCTGTAGGTACTTCACTATCGAGTCTGATACCAGGTCTGGGTTGCTACTCACAAAGGTATAGGCTAAAAGCAACAGACCGGTGAGGCCGAGAATAGTTAAGTTTTTTGCAGTCATTTGGTTTTAGGGGATATCGTCAGAATGACTTGATGGTAAGTTGCAGTTTGAAAGCGCTTTACTCAAGCTGATTAGCAATCTATTGATGGATTGGCTGAGCTTGCCAATTTCATCAGAGCGACCATCTGGTAATTGCGAACCTTCTACCTTTCTGAGGCTGATTTCCTCCACCAAGTGAGCAATGCTGTTGAGGGGATTAACTACCCAGCGCCTGACGATTAGACTGACTGTGGTGTAAGCGATTAAGAAAATGCTGGCTAGCAGCAATAAGAATGAAAAAATAGCCTGTCGCGCTTGTTTCTCCGGCATTGACGTAGGCACAGAGAGCAACCTGATCCCAACAATCTCATTGAGCTTCCAATCAAAGCCCCTGGCATCACCATAGGTTTTAATCAACGCTGGGGGAGCATCTTCTGGCTTGCCGTGACATTGCAAACAGCTTTGGGACTTAATCTGGATCGGTTGGGCAACGTACACACTTTTGAGTCCTTGCTTGGTAGAGCGCTGCCCAATAATTTCCTTGAGATTGGGGTGAGTGATAAATTCTCTAATCAGCTCAACTTGCCATCCCTCAGCCAGATCTTTGAGGTTGGTGGGGTTAAGCGCCCGCTCAGCATAGGTATAGCCTTCATAGTCCTGGTTCAGACCCTTGAACAATTGTTGGGCGGCATAGGAGGGGACAGTTTGGGGAAGGAACTCTTCTGTTTCCAGTTCTCGCAGCAACGGTCGAACTTGATCAGTAGTGTAGTCCCTAGCCGCCACTGCTGTACTCAACAGCACTTCCGCAGTATGAACAACTTCCTTACGAGCATTTTGTTGCTCTACAGCATAGGTGATCAACCCAGCTATGATCCAGCCGCATAAGAAAATGACTAGTATGACTAATTCCAGTCTTGTTTGTAGTTTCATCCTTCAAAGTATAGGAAAGGGAGCAGGGAGCAGGGAGCAGGGAGCAGGGAGCAGGGAATCGGGAATCGGGAGTCAGGAGTCGGGAGTCGGGAGTCGGGAGTCGGGAGTTGGGAGTAGATCAGAAAAATTTTC
>NZ_JAAHGN010001002.1:0-2811 GCF_010672485.1 Moorena sp. SIO2C4
ATTAGAACAAGTAAAAAAGTGCGAAGAAGAGTCGGAGATAATTCGGGAAGCTTTGACTGAATATGAGTTAATAGTAGATAGCGCTGAACAAGTCAGAGAAAGACCAAAAGATTATAATCAGCAAAAAAATTTCTATTCTGGTAAGAAGAAAAGTCATACATTTAAAAACCAAACGGTGCGCGCCTCCAAGGGCGAGTAAATCGCCCTTGGGTCGCACCGCTTTATTGTGTTGCCAAAAGGGGAAGATATTGTGGACGTAGTGGTGGGTAAACCTGGCCCCAAAAGTGATATAAATATTTGTCGGGAAAGTTTAAAAAAATTTGATGATAAACAACGACTGAGTGGAGACAAAGCTTATATAGAGGTGCGACCCAAGGCCGGGTTCCCCGGCCATTGGAAAGCGCACCTTGGAGAAGAACAAATAAAAACTCCCCATAAAAAACCAAAAAATGGTGAATTAACCTCACAGGAAAAGAAATATAACAAGCTATTATCTTCAAACAGAATATTTGTAGAACACGTAATTAGATTGGTGAAAATTTTTAAAATAGCGGGAGAAAGGTTTCGCCTAAATTCTAGTAAATATTCTGAGGTAATTTTGACAATATGCGGTTTGGTAAGATTGAGAACAGGAGCTGGGGGGGCGACAAGCGCCCTGTAACCCTTGATATATATTAAATTGAGCGAATTATGGTAAAAAAAGATAGGTCAGAAATTGTCAAGACGACCTATCAATTTAAAATGCTACCAGAATTATATCAAAAACATCTAAAAAATCTACTTTCCGAATCTCAATTATTATTTCTTAACCTTGTAGTCATTATTATACAAGATACCAAAAATGTTAAACTTGAAAAAATCGCAGAGTCATTACCTTTACCCATTCAATTTAGATCAAGACGTAAAAAGTTGCAGAGATTTTTGTCCTTACCAATATTTCAAATAAAATCCTTGTGGTTTCCAATTATTAGAGAATGGATATTTCAAAGATTTAATAAACAGCAGAAAATTTATTTAGCCCTCGATAGAACTAATTGGAAGGACAAAAATTTATTGATGATTAGTCTAATTTATAAAAATCGAGCAATCCCAATTTATTTTGAACTTCTTTCAAAACTTGGTTCAAGTAATTTTTCAGAGCAAAAAAAAATTATAAGCTGTTGCGCATTTAAATTGGGTATAATAGAGTTAACAACAATTCCATAAAAAAAGATGCCAGCTAAAAATCATCTCACATCAGAGCAAAAACCAAAAATTCAAAAAGCTCTAAAAATAGAAGAAAATGGATATATTAGAGAGAGACTTCTGATCTTGCTATTATTAAATGATGGCAAAACACAGCAAGAAATTGCTAATTTTATTGGCTGCTCAAAAAATAAAGTTTGTTACTGGTGTGTCCACGGAGACCCAGATAACTTAGAAACCCTTAAAGATCAAAGAATGAAAGGTAATCATCAAAAAGCTACAGATAAGTACATAGATATTTGATTAGATACGGTCGAAAAAGAACCACAAGAATTAGGATATGAATTTGGGCGATGGTCAGCCCAAAGATTAGCAACCTATTTAGAAAAAGTAACAGGAATTAAATTAAGTGGATCACAAGTGCGAAGGATATTAGAAAAAAAAAAGTACGTTTACGTCTGGTCAAAGTATAGCTTAGAATCGAAGAGAGATTCTGAAAAAAGAAAAGCATTCAAAGAAAAATTATCCGAATATTTAAAAATAGAAAAAGAAAACCCAGAGCTTTTACAGGTATGGTTTTGGGACGGGGCTTTCAAGGTGGCGACGCAGGTTCGCCACACAGCCCCTCATGAGAGTGGTTTCAGTTTAAGAGTAATAAGGAGGAAAAACTGGTGTAAAAAGGGGAAGCGAAAAAAAGTCAGAGGAGACAGAAGAAAAGGCAGAGTAAATGTAATGGGAGCTTTACGATATTCAGATAAGAAAAGATTTGTAGATTTTCTTAAAAAAAGCAATAGTAAAAGTTTTTATGAAGTCTTAAAGCTTTTTTATGAAGAGCTAATCAATGAATGGATAAAAGCAGGTAATAAAAAAGAATACTTTGTTAAAAAAGGACCAAAAATAGTAATTATTTTGGATAATGCTAGTTTTCATAAGAAAGCCGAATATATCGATAAAATAGAAACTGAAATGCCTAATAGACATCTCCAAAAATTAACCTCAAACCCTTGCACTGCCTGGGTCAAAACCGAGTTTCTGGAGATGTCTAATATACATTTAGAGTATTTGCCAAAATATAGCCCAGACTATAACTTAATTGAATTAGTTTGGCATTCAGCTAAAGAATATATTGCTAATCGTCTTTTTGAATCTATCGAAGAGTTATAAATTTTGCTCAATCATCTTTTAAATGAAGGAGGATTAGTTATTAAATGGGATCGAAAAATTAAAAATCAAGGTAATGCTGTTATCACAGCTTAAATGCATAACAGCTTATCAACTATTATAGGGCTATTTGATAGCTATGATGTTGTCAAGGAGACCGAGAATTTTGTTCAGTAAAATTGGCTAAATGGCTAGATACACAAGGTTTTACATTTTGTTTAAGACTAAAAGAATCGGAAAAAATTGAACTTAATAATTCGGGTTGGATTTCCTTAAAAAATTGTGGATTAAAACCGGGAATATCTTTATTTTTTGAAAATGTAAAAGTGACAAAAAATAAACAAATTGCTGGATTTAATATCGCCTGTAAATGGAAAAAGAGTTATCGAAAATCCGTAACAAAAGAAGGTTGGTTTATTATAACAAATATGAGCAGTACCTCGGAAGCAATTGCTGCTTATAAAA
>NZ_JAAHGN010001003.1:0-2810 GCF_010672485.1 Moorena sp. SIO2C4
AACTGAACCAAGAGCAGATCTTGACTAAAAACGTGGATAATCTCTGGTGGACTGAAACTATCCGCTTCTGGGCGTCGGATGCTGATGGAACTAACTTGATTCGTGCAGCCTTGGAAAAGGGTACAGAAGAGTCTTTAGCTCTTGCTTATGATTGCCTAGCGCAAGGGTTGACCGTTAAGCCTAAGCTAGAGCAACAACTTGAACAAATCCTAGCAGCAGATTTAGCATCCCCTAATCCAGAAATTGCTCAGGTAGCTGCAGAGGTTAAGTTATCTAGGCGGTTGAATCAACTATTCCGGATTGATGACAGAATCGAAATTGCCTTGAGTTATATTACCTGTGCTGAGTATCAATTATTTTTGGATGAGACCCTAGCAGCAGGTGAGTATCATCAGCCAGATCATTGGGAAAGCAAACGGTTTATAGCGTTAGAGGGAAATCAGCCAATTACTGGAATTGGAGCTAGTGATGCAGAAGCATTTTGTAAATGGTTGACTCAAAACTACTCAACACCAGGATTCAGGTACAGATTGCCCACTTCCGATGAAGCACAGGAGTACCCAGCGATTGAACAGCCAGTAGGCTGCTGGTGCCAGGAAAAAGAACACAACGTGATTGTGGGCATAAAAGCAGCTAAGTGGAAAAATTGGCAAAAACAATTAGCTAATGTTGTTCAACTAGATATAGCTCTAGATTTAAACTTAGACTTGGAGGGGGAACTAGAACTGTTCCGATACCTAGATATCCAACTCTACCGATATTTAGAGCTTAACCTCTACCAATACCGAAACCTTTACCAAGAGCTTGAACAAAACCTCGACCTCGATCGATACCTTTACCAAAACCTTGAGCCATACCAAGACCTATACAAAGAACTCAAGCTAGGTCAATATATCCACCTCAATCCCTACCTCAACCTCGACTTTGACCGATACGAAAACCCAGATCTTAAATTACTTCGCTTCTATGTGCTGTTAGTGTTTATTGCCTGGACTGTGCGAGCTGATATTTATAAAAAAGCTGCTACCAATCCTCAAATCCTGAAACCTGTTCATTTGACAGTTTAAAATTGTCAATAATTAAGCCGTAAGTATGCCAGTAATAGAGATAAAATTGCGCCAATTTACACATTATTTTTATTAATGGATGAGCGACGAACTGGTCGAATGCCAGCTTGGGAGGGGATTCGGGTTGTTCGATAAAAAGTTAACTAAACTATCAAATAAAAAAGGCAAAATTAAGAATAGTTATAAATTTAAATGCCTATTAGCTTACTATGGACGAAGAGGGTTAGCTAAATGCTAATAGCTAAATGTAAATCTTACGAATTTACCATTATCCTTAATCACCACAATAAACAATCAAATCAATTTCTATATCACCATTACCAGCAAGACCCATGACTCCAACCGTTGTTCGACAAGGCAACCTATTGTTAAAATAAGAAGCATATAAGTCATTCACTGTCTGGTAGTATCTAAAATCAGTCAGAAAAATGCGAGTCATAACTACCTGCTCGAAGCTAGTGCCAGCATGGTCTAAAACCAGCTTCAAGTTTTCCATTACCTGTTTAGTCTGTAAGGTGCGCTTTCCTATGGCGAATTAAATTACGGGGTCGCACCTCCTCAATTGACCCAATTATTACTTTTCCAGTGACAGGGTCCTCAGCTAGCTGTCCCGTCACAAATAGAAAATCTCCTGCCCGAACAGCGTGGGAATAAGGGGCTACAGGTGGCAGAACATTGTTCGGTAAAGTGATATATTCCAGCACGTTTTCAACTCCTTTAAAAAAAAACTTTAAATTTTTTATGAATTCGATTTTAAAGTGTGGAAATTATAATCAAGGTAGTAACTGCCAAAGTTAGCCACTTGTGGTTTATTTTTGTTAGCCTGCATGAAAGCCTTCAATTAACTCAATACCTGAGCTCCTAGAATGTCTAGACCAGTTTTATACATCGCTATCACTAGCCACGGTTTTGGTCATGCTGTACGTACTGCCTCCGTAGCTGCGGCTATTCAACGACTGTGTCCGGATATCTTACTGATTCTAGTAACAACAATACCACGCTGGTTATTAGAATCCTACATTCCGGGGGATTTTATTCATCGCCCACGGGCTTTTGATGTTGGTGTTATTCAAACCGACAGCTTAACAATGGATAAAGAGGTAACATTAACCAAACTACAGCAAATTCGCTTCAGTGCTAGATCAATTATTGCTAGTGAGGTTGACTTTATTCGTAACAATCGAGTCGGGCTGATCTTAGCCGATATTCCCCCCTTAGCTGTAGGTATTGCTCAAGCGGCTGACATTCCCTGTTGGATGATGAGTAACTTTGGCTGGGACTTCATCTATCGAGACTGGGGAGGAGAATTTGCCGAGATTGCCGATTGGATCAGTGAGTATTATCGAAAATGCGATCGCTTATTTCGCCTTCCTTTACATGAACCCATGAGCGCCTTCACCCATATCACCGATGTGGGGTTAACAGGCGGCTCCCCAGGCTACAGTGCAGACCAATTAAGGAAGAATTTTGATCTGAAGTCTCCAGAGTTTAAAACTGCTTTACTCACCTTTGGGGGATTAGGGTTGGAACAAATTCCTTACCACAATCTATCTAGATTCCCTGACTGGCAGTTTATCACATTTGACTCTCAAGCACCAGATTTACCCAATTTACTTAAAATCAAGGATCACGACTATCGACCAGTGGATTTCATGCCCTTGTGCTCGCGAGTGATTTCCAAACCGGGATACAGTACTTTTGCCGAAGCGTTACGCCTGGATATCCAAATTGCTTCAGTTACCA
>NZ_JAAHGN010001004.1:0-2805 GCF_010672485.1 Moorena sp. SIO2C4
TCTTTACCCTATCGGTAGCACGCATCCTTTTAGTGGAAAGTAACGGTATGCTCTTGGCATTTCCCATCGACGTGATTCAAGAGATGCTGATGCTGAAATCCCAGCAAATCTTAAACACCCTAGGCAACGAAGTCATAAACTGGCAAGGGAAAATGGTGTCCCTGATTCGCCTGAAAAAGTGGCTGAAATTTTACTGTCGCCGTCGGGTCACCACCCTAGAAGAAACCCCGAGCATTAACGAACCTACTATTCTAATTATCAATCAAGCCGAGCAATTAATCGGCCTGTGTGTAGACCGCTCCTGGGGAGAGCGAGAAGTTACCGTGCGTCAAGTAGAAGGAACCCTAGGGTTACCTGATGGATTTAGCGGCTGTACCATTCTCGGCAACGGTCGAGTGGTTCCCCTGGTAGACGCCAATGCCATGGTACGCTGGATAATCAGTTGTCAGCGCACCAGTAACCTAGAGAGTTTATCAACACAACATTGCTCCACCTCAAAGGGATTTGTGGAGCAACAACCTCCCTCGCTCGGGATACAACCAAGTACCAAAGACACTATCTTAATCATTGACGACTCGATTAACGTGCGCCGGATGTTGGCATTGGGGTTAGAAAAAGCTGGGTATATTGTAGAACATGCCAAAGATGGTCAGGATGGGATAGAAAAACTGCTTCGGGGATTAGAGGTGAAAGCCATTATTTGTGACATCGAAATGCCCCGGCTGGATGGCTACGGCTTTTTAACTCGGGTCAAAGAAGAGCCGAGCTTAAAGACCTTACCCATTATTATGCTCACCTCCCGGAGTGGTTCTAAACATCGGAAACTAGCCATGACTTTAGGCGCATCTGCCTATTTTTCTAAGCCTTACAATGAGCGGGATTTATTGAAAACTTTAAATGAAATGATTGTAGAAGACGTATTGATTTAATATTGCTGGTCAGATCATGTCCGGTTGACTACTTATCATTTTTAGTTGTTCGTCAATTAATAATTAACGATTAATAATTAACGATTTACCTAAAGACGAAGTGATTAACCGGACTCGACTCCATCGCTTATTTCGTCAAAGTTTCAGCGTTAACGAGGGTGCTATTGAGATCAGACTTAAAAAATAACTCTTCCTAGCTCAACTCCACCAAACTCGACGATATTGCTTGAGCTTCTCCGAACCAGGGAAGTCTGCACATAGTAGTAGTAATTGAAATGGTCAAAGGTATGACCTGATTCACTACTGGTTGAACTTCCCTGGAAGGTATAAGCAGTTTCGCTTCTGGTATCCGAATTAAAAACTAATCCAGAGACAGTATTAACAGCACCATCACGCTTTCTAATGCGTCGTAGTGCTGCTGTGACACGAGCATTCGTACTTCTTCCCGTCGAATCACGGTAGGAAACACTAATGTTGTTGGCACTTTTAACATTAACAGACACTGGACAAATGACAGTAATTGAACCGGTTTTTCCTGGTTTGAACTTAATCCGTCCCGCCGTGATCAGATAAAGGTCTTGTTGTATAGCAGAATCAATGGGAACACATCCTGCTCCATCCATCACCCAATCAGGAACCTGAGCCAGGGCTTTACTCGCACCAAATATTGTAGTCTGGGCCAATAAAGCTCCGATTAATAGTGCTTTTTTCATGTTTATTTCCTCATCACAACTTGCTCAAGTCAATCTGGGATGCACCTATATAGTTATCACCCAAGTCTTTCCTTTTTACGCAAGAGGATAAATTTCACCTAGAGCAGGGGTGGAGGAATCAGAAAACTCACCCCCCATCCTCTCATACCTGATTAGATATACAGATATAGCAGAAGTCAGAAGTCAGAAGTCATTTGTCAGAAGTTAAACTCAAGCCAAACTGTAGTTTGAGACTTTTGTCATGTCCTAATTACCCTGGCGACTGCTATATATACAGAGTATGCGATCGCATTCGCTAGTTTTGCGTTGTTTATTTTGCGTTGTTTATTTTGCGTTGTTTGTTTTGCGTTGTTTGTTTTGCGTTGTTTTTGAATGAGTACACACAGCTTTTGAGATATCCTGCATCGATCCCTTTCCCCAAAAAAAAATAAGAGAGCCGTCTTCAAGCTCTCTTGATCATCAGGGTGCATCTACCAAAAAATCCGGGAACGTGAGAGCCTCCCTTTTTTAAAGGGAGGATGAAACGGTTAGAAGTTACCGTAAGGATAGGGTCGCCTTATTACAAAAAATTTAACCCTTTTATGCAAGAGAGATTGGCCGTAGGCCACGCGGGGCGCGTTCACCCATAAAGGCGACCCTATCTATCGGTTTCGTCTCCGGACGCGACGGGTTTTAACCCGCCGTATCCGTTAACTTGGGTTCGGGTAGTCTGGCTATTAAGCTTGAGATCAATTCAGACTGAGTCATTCCGGAGACGAAACCGTAAGAGTGGGTCGCCTGGCTACCCTCTTCAAGGCGCGCGTCTGTGCCCTCTCTTACGGTAACTTCAAGCCGCGCCGTTCGGCCTCTTGTTTTAGTTGTCGTTTCTCGAAGCTAGTAATCCTAATCATTAGTCTTTCGGTTTTCATTTAGTCAAGTCATTGAGGCAGAAATCTGCTAAGATTATAGTAATAAACAAGTATTACGTCTTACCTTGACTCCGACAGCCTCTAAAAAAAATGGTGAAAAACCCAAATGATGGAAACCGTCAAAAAAAAGAGGTATGACGTGAAATTGCTAGGCAATTGATGCCAAAAAGTAGCCACACAGTTAGATTAAATTCTGACCAAGGTGGGTAGGGGAGTTTGACACTCCCACATCGGTTTATACCGAACAAGAAGTGA
>NZ_JAAHGN010001005.1:0-2805 GCF_010672485.1 Moorena sp. SIO2C4
GAGAGTACTAGATGCCATTATTGCTGCCTTGCCTGGGGGATTACGCCAGGACTTCCCTGAAGATATCGAGGATCAGATCTAAGATCTAAGATCAAGTTCGGTTGAATACCCATCATAACCAGGAGGGTGGGGAGATGGGGAGATGGGGAGATGGGGAGATGGGGAGATTTTTATTAAGGGTAATTATCGGTATATCATATCCTATCTCTTTGATAATGTTCCCGATTCCGATTCCCAATTCCCGATTCCCGATTCCCGATTCCCGATTCCCGATTCCCGATTCCCGATTCTAAATTCTAAATTCTAAATTCTAAATTCTAACTTCCCGATTCAATCTGCGGCCATAAACTCCAAATAACTACTACTCAACTCCTTGACTGCCAACTCATAAAACTGCTTACCATGTTGCGGTGTTGCTAAGGCTGGATTAGACCCCATACGACCATCGGGATAACGGCGACGAAAATCTGCGGCTCCATAAATTGGGTGTCCAGACGCAACGGTTTCTGACAGGGGTGCTCGTTTAATGGCTTCGGGATAGAGATATTGGGTAAGTGCTACCTCAGAAGGAGTAGCATGGGAACCTTCTTGATTCCCATACAACTCCTTAGCTAATTTATAGACAGAACGGCACATAAACCAATTAGCTACCCGACACTGAACCCTTTCCCCATTAGGAATCTGTAAATCGCTCAAGTGGGCGTAACTTTCAGAAAACGCTGCCTTAAGGGTAGCGATATTACCCCCATGACCATTGATAAAGAAAAACTTGGTGAACCCAGCTCTAGTCAAGCAAGTCAGATAATCTTTGATCACCTGAATTAATGTACTCGGTTTCAAACTGATGCTACCGGGAAAAGCCGTGTGGTGTAGCGCCATCCCGACATTAATGGTGGGAGCAACTAGGGCATTGGTTGCTTCAGACACACCTTTTGCGATCGCTTCTGCACATATTGCGTCGGTGCCAATCAACCCCGTTGGTCCATGTTGTTCCGTTGAACCAATGGGCAGAATAATCCCTGGTGATTGCTTTAGGTAAGCTTCAATTTCTTTCCAAGTACTCAAGTGTAGCAGCATGGTTCATTTTAGAGGGTTAGTTGTTGTGGGATACTCTTAAACCGTGATTAATCGGGGTAAACCCGGTACCACGGGTCAAGGTGCAATTTATTGTTGCTTGAGTGAGGGGTGGTCAAACAGCAATTGGAGTCAAGCCTACCACCCATCTTGTCTAAGCGCTCCTGGCATCCCGGCCAGGAGATCCCTAAAAGATTGAGCAAAGCTCATGCTTAGGGTCAAGCCAACCTAGCTCAACCGCATTAGCTAAACTCAAGTCCATATCTTCAAGGAATCGCGCGGTACGACGCAACAACACTGCTTGAACTTCAACCCTAGTCATAAACCGGGAGATTTCCTTGTCTGTACCACGGGCAAGGATGTTTAATGCAGCATTGTGATCAGCCTGCAACACGACCCCATTAAATCTGATAAAACTGTCCCCTTTCCTAACCCCTAATAGAGTGCCAGTTACGGAGTCAATTTGCGACGTGTAGCTTGGCTGAATTTCTGAAACTACTGAACCAGTCCAGTTAGCCCATTTTTGTAAAGAGTCTCGAATAGCTCCTTTCATCCAGCTATTCAATTTTCGAGACATTGATAATGATTGACGTTTCCCTTTGATTGGTTGGGTTAAATCTTCCGCAAAAACTTTTAATGATTCCCCATTAAAAAGTGACCTACTTGCAGCGCCTATAATAGCTATAATTCCTGCCTGGTCTTTTCTTAAGCGACGATTTTCTGTTTTTCGGCTCAGATTATTTTCTAGTATGCGAGCTGACTTGGCAGGATCTATTTTCTCTAATTTTCTATGCAGCGCCCACAACTGGCCACGATTCCGGTTTTTCTTGACAATTCTGTCAGACTTGTTGGTCGCTAATTTACCTAAGCCCAGACCATAGGCACGACCATCCGAATCATAAAACACTTCCGTGTAACCCTTATCCACGCCCAGACAGCGACGTTCGCTGGTAACATTGACAACCCCGTAATTAACCAAGAAATGGATTTCAAATCGCTGCAACAATGGGTTGTAAATTAGCCTAATTTGCCCAGTTATTTTTCGATTAGATCTCACCAAGAGCCGATTACGTTTTCCACGACGTAGTCCGGCTAATTCTAATTGGTAGGTGTACCTATAAATACGCTTACAGGAGTAACCACCCTGTTGATAAACTATCTGATTCTTAACCCAAGAATGGCCACGTCGAAACGTTTTTCTGACAATTCGATGTAAAAACGGATCACTAAGAAAACTTGGAGTTGATAGTTGTTTGTAGCATTGACTTCGACGCTTTTCGTTTTCTTTGCCTGGAAAGCGCTTATGTAGAATTTTCCCTAATGCTTCAATACCAGCAGCTTGTTGGGCACTAATGGCTTTAGCGACATCGCTAACCGTCCATTCCATTAGTTTGGATGGTAGACCTAAAGATTCTGGAGTTCTCAAAGATCTAACCTCTGGGTAGGCTTTCCGCCAGTCGAGTCCCCAATGGCTAACGCTGCCAAGCTTGTTGTAGGACTCAGAACGAACGATGCCTAAGCGTTGCATTATGGCAAAAAGCTCAGTTTCAACTGCCATTGACATCCCAATTACTGGGACTACCTGGGTTGAAAGCTTCTTTGTTGTGCCTGATTTTTTCTTGCGCTTAGACATCGTTGGCTATTCTTGGCCTTTTTGTCTATTATACCCCAAAAAATCCCGTTTTATCCCGCTTTTTGACTACTTAATTGCAAGGCATTTGCCCAACCTCT
>NZ_JAAHGN010001006.1:0-2797 GCF_010672485.1 Moorena sp. SIO2C4
TGGAAAAGCAACTTTGGGACAAAGCTTGGTTAGATGCCAATCCACCAGAGTGGTGTGAATATAGTAATGGTTCTTTTGAATTCTGGATGAATCAACTTTCTACCCTAGGGTTTACCCTATTGCGAAAAATGCCTTGGGAGAAGTTAGAGACTTTCGTCTCTTCCATTGGACCAATTTACTATCTAGCTCAATACGGACGCTACTCCACAGTTAAGGCTATCCCAAATGGTCAAGACTTGTCTCTCTCAGCAGCGGGTAATGCCTTATCACCCCATACCGATATCACCTTCTTGCCTACCCCACCCATTGTCCAACTACTCTATTGTGTAGAAAATGAAGCCTGTGGGGGTGAGTCCACCGTAGTAGACGGTTTTCGTGTGGCTCAGGATTTTCGTCAAGATCATCCCCACTACTTTGAAATTTTAACTCAAACCCCTGTCACCTTTTGGCAACTTTACCAGGACTGGGATTATTATGTTTCCCAGACAAAGCCAATTATCAAACTAAACGACACTGAGGAAGTAACTAACATATTCTTCAGCCACAAAAATTTGGGATTAGATTTACCATTCGAGCAGATGGAAAGCTTTTATGAAGCTTACTATGGATTCTTTCGCTACCTAAAAAAACCGGCTTACGAATACTGTTTTCGGATGCAACCTGGAGACTGCTTGTTAGTGCAGAATTTCCGAATTCTACACGGACGTAAAGCTTTTGACGCCAGTTCTGGCTCTAGACACCTGGAAACAGCATATATGGATTGGAACTACTTTGCAGGACGACAGAATTTCCACCAGGTTCAGTCTTGTTACAGATAAGCAATAGGTCAGTCTTGTTACAGATAAGCAGGATTATGGGATTATGACTATCACGGGTTACACAAGAATGGATACCCTGACTAAGGAACAGTGGGATTTTACGAATCAATGTTTTGAAGAACTTGTAAACAGTCTGACAGACCGAATTGTTAAAACATTGCTAGACTTGCGCGGTCATAAGATGGGAAGTCAAGTAGACCGCTTAGAACATTGCTTACAAACAGCCACTCGGGCATTCCGGGATGGTGCTGATGAAGAAATGGTTGTTTGTGCCCTGCTACACGATATTGGTGATGACCTCGCGCCCTACAATCACGGTCAAGTGGCCGCCGCAATTTTACGGCCTTATGTGTCTCCGGAAAATGCCTGGATGATAGAACATCACGAAGTGTTTCAAGGCTATTACTTTCAGCACTTTATTGGTGGCGATCGCCATGAGCGCAACAAGTTCAAAGGTCATCCCGCTTTTGAGCAAACCATTATTTTCTGCGATCGCTGGGATCAATTATCTTTTGACCCTAATTATGACACCATGTTTCTGTCTGATTTCCGACCGATGCTCGATTCGATTTTCAGTCGCCAACCCAGGATTTAGCAGAAAAAGGATTGCCAATAAAGTTATTTGTTAAAACAATAATTATGGATTATAAAACTGTTCTCCAAGAAAAACAACACCATAATCAACGGTTAAACCCCAACCGATTCGCTAAAATCTCAGAACGAACAGATCGATGCGATATTCCTGTTGAAGCTTGGATTCCTCTGCTGGAAAATGCCATGTTACAGACTTGGAAAGGGATAATTCTGAATAAGTCCGTAACCGAAATTGGGGTTTACCCTATATTAATCCACGAACTCCAACCAAAAACGATTATCGAACTTGGTGCATTTAACGGAGGAAGTGCCATTTGGTTGGCGGATCATTTGGAACTATTTGGCATAAAAGGTAGAGTCTATTCGATGGATATCGATCTCTCCCTTTTAGACGAGGTAGCAAAACAAGACTCTCGGGTGCATTTTTTGCAGGGAGATTCCAATGACTTGGCTGCTACCTTTCCTAGTCAAATGCTTTGGGATCTGCCTCATCCTTGGTTGCTGATTGAAGACTCCCACGTCAATCTGGTTGGTATCCTAGAATATTTTCATCAAAATGGCTTTCAGAGTGGAGACTACTTAATTGTCGAGGACACGAGCCAATCAATGTGGGATTATTGGCGCAAACACTGGGATGATGCTGCCGAAGTTGAGGAAGGAGCGCGGAAACTGAAGGATTTGAGGGATTGGTTGCAAAACCACGAAGACGAGTATCTGATAGATACCTACTATCAGGATATGTACGGCTACAACGGGTCAAAAAACTGGAATTCTATTCTCAAAAGAGTTTGAATTGAAAGGTGTTAGTCCAGTAAGGTGCATTAATCACACACCTTACTAGTTATAACGTTTCCAGTCCAGCTTGGCGGAAGTCCTGCCAGTACATCTACCAGCTGATCTCCCCCCAGACCAATAACCCGATTATCCCTTACTCCCCTTAAGTGACCACTCCCTTCACTCCTGACAACCAACCGTCACCAGTCAAGTCAACCGGTAAAATCAAAGTTTTATTGCGCAGAATAATTTTTGAAACCAAAATGCTTGATAATGAACTTCACGAATTTAACAGACTTAACTCAAGTTCACATCTACTACCGGATTCACTATGTCCTTACCCAACTTGATCGACAAGTCAATAGCTTCTGACCAACTCCAATTAACCCATCGGCCTCGACGTCTGCGCCGTACAGCAGCCTTTCGTCGGATGGTCCAAGAGACTCAACTGACGGTTAATGACCTGATTTATCCAGTATTTGTGATGGAAGGTCAGGGTCTAAAACCAGAGGTTAAGTCCATGCCAGGGTGTTACCGCTATTCTCTGGACTTATTGCTCAAAGAAGTAACCGAGGCATTTGAACTGGGGATTAATGCGATCGCACTTTTCA
>NZ_JAAHGN010001007.1:0-2795 GCF_010672485.1 Moorena sp. SIO2C4
CTTGGATTGTTGGTACTTTTAACATTCTTGTACTCCCGGAGACGAAACCTTAGAATATGGCAGCCTTTATGGTTGGTCGGCTATGGGCAAAAGGGTCAAAACTTTATGATTAAGGCTGCCCTATTCTTGCGGTAACTTCTGACCGTTTTTATTAGGTATTGGTATTTCCCTCAACCCTTGATGCGTCCAATTTTCCGCACGGTCGTTTAGTTTTCCTAGTACCTCGAACCGTTCTTTGTAGCTTAGGGACTTTTTCCCATCTACTCCGGCGGTTTTCTTTCCTTGATTAAGCTGTGTCACTTGGCGGATTGCCATTAATTGAGCTGAGCGGGATTTCAGAATCAGTTTTTGTAAAGACCGCGCCTTTCTCAGGTCACCATCTCGAACCGCTTTGTACACTCGCTTCTGTAGGCGGAAAAGGTTCCGGCGGAGTTGTTTCCACTTTTGGCTTTTCCATAGGTCACTATATCTATTTGACATGTGTCTACCCATGCTCTCCATTAGTTTTGTGTATTCTGGATACCCGCCACCAGTTTTGGGTGGCATCCTACCCGACAGTGGGGATTAAGTCGGCATAACTTACCGAGGTTCGACTATTCCTCAGACCCATACTTGCTGTCGTTTTTACTCGTTCCGTCTGTCAGATTGTTTTGGTGATTTAGGGCAGTCCAATTTGCCTACCCTCTTCTCAGAGATTACAGCTATCACGAAAAGAATGCTGTGAGAATGAGAGGGTCAAGTCGCACACTATTTACATCTCAGATTGTGGCTTCATTCTTAGACACTTTTCTAGGACTAGTTTTACCCTTGTCACCTCCCCGTTAGCGCCAGTGATACCTATCTGCTTTGGTTCTGCTTGCGCCCTGTTGCCAGCTTCACTCTGTGGAGTTGCCGCCCACTCGGTGTGGCCAGGTAGGGAGTCACTTATCTCTTCAAGGGGTGGGTTTTCACCACCATCCGAAAGACAGTTAAGAATCTTTGAGGGTGTTTCCTCGCGATTCTCCTAACTCTTACCCCTCTAGAAACTAGAGGCTCTTAGTTAGAACGAGCCGCACCTTCGTTAAATGTTGATTTGATTTTGTTGACCGTTGAGGGTTGAGAGTTGACAACCGAGGTTTTACTGCCCTAATGTAACTTAAACATAAATATGAGTTAAAATCGGATATAATCTATGTATAGAAGCTATTTCAGGTTAAAATATTCGTCTCTAAGACAGACAACTCCTGACTCAGAAGGAAGAAGGTAAATTTTAGGTAAGCATTCAGCTGACCACTGACCGCTGACCGCTGAATGCTTACTGGTCTTGAAAGTTTCCTGCATCATTCTTGGTGATTAGCCCAATAAGTATATAGATACTTAAAAATCAGCTATTAGCACTCAGCATTCAGCAGGTAGTGCCTTAGCTGAATGCTTACAATTTTAGATGGGGCCCTTATCCCCATCTAAAATGCAGCCACCCAGAATTTGTGGGGGATTCTTTCACGATCACAAACATGGAACATTTAAGGATTGAATACATCGCCAGGGTCATGAATTGGGAAGCTAATTCTATGCTTGAAGCAACGCTATGGATACTTACCACGCTTTTTATAGGAACTCTTATATCTAGTCTTTTTCATCGCTTCAGGTTTGGTGCAACAGTTGAGCAACTAATCGAGACAAGATTTTACGAGGTTTTACCAGTACGTAGCCTTTTTTGGGCTTTATTTTGTGCTTTTGGTTACGGACTAGCTTTTACCTCGTTCGCTGCTTTGACAAATATTTTTCAATTAGTTTTTAATGAATCACGATCATCTGAAACCGCATGTAAATTACTTTTAAGCGGAGGATTGGCATTTTTATTTGCTATTACACTTAAATCTTTAAAGTATGCTCTTCTGAGAATTCCAAATCAGAAGCCTCTACCTGTCAAAACAGATGGAGTATCAGTTCGTTATGGAATTCATCCTCGCTTGTTAAAAACTTTGGGTTTTGAACGATTTCCTAATGAAAAATCTCCCAAAAATGTTGAAGAGCGGATAGTTAGATATTTAATTGCTGTGATAGGTGTAACATGTATAGGATTGATCTTTTTTATCCTATTCAAAAATAATGAATACAATTTTGAAATAGATTTTACCACTTCAATACAGGATGTTTTATCGCAAATACCTTCTATTCAGACATCTTTTATATTAACCACTATTGCCATTATTCCTACGCTAATTGTGTTGATAATATTCAACAATAGGGATTACACATTCCTGAATTTAAATCAATCTTTGCTTGTTAAAGTTGGGATTGTTTTTTTGAGTATCTTTTGCCTTAGGTATTTAAATTTAAAATTCTACACGACTGTAGTTATAGTTGCAATAATCTTGTCTTTATATGGGCTGCGAATGATAGCAGACTTAATCTTAGAATCGTCGTATACAAGAGTTAAGCGAGTATATAATCCCATTGCAGAAAAAATTAAGCATTACACCTCATATCTTGAGCAAATTTATATTGACCCACAACTAAAACTAGGTTCACTACAGAAAAATCAACTGGCAGATCGTATCAGCAGGGGTTGTAAGAATTTAGAAGAGCGAGGAATCTTTGTTGTTCGGAACTTGGCAAGATTCTTGAACTTGGTTGAGGTTCAATATGAGGAATTTGCCGTTGCTATGCTACGTTACCTCACTGTACGGCGGTATATCACTCTTGGTGGTGCTTCTGGCACCTATCGCCCACTTCAGCGTCCTGCTGTACCCATGTGGGATTATGACCTATTTCCTCTTCATCCTCCCAATGGCTATGTGAATTGGATTGAT
>NZ_JAAHGN010001008.1:0-2785 GCF_010672485.1 Moorena sp. SIO2C4
TCCTCCTGGGAGGGGTTAGGGGTGGGTTCCTACTCCCTACTCCCTACTCCCCTAGCCCAGACCTAAAGCTTCTTCTTGAGAGCTGAGGTAGCAGTTAATGCACCAACAGCTAATATACCGAATACAGTGGTTGGTTCAGGAACGGTAGCCGGGGCTCCGTCATAAAACACTGTAATGTCAAAGGTCACATTTTGATCAGCTTCTCGAAAAGCAAGAACTGCCTCACCAGGAGCAACACTCCCTGAGGTTAGCAACAGTTTTTTCATATCCTTAGAAAAGATAAGTTCACTGAAAATATCAGAAATACTTTCCTTACTCCAGGCTGCATCTTCTTCGCCAGGAATTGTGTAGAGTATACTGGTTAAGGTCTTGTCGATGTTATTTCCAATTACCACTCTACGCCCGAGATCTGTGGTAATGGAATCCCCAGTTTTACAAAAAGGAAGACAAAGTTGGGCAGTAGGCTCCTCACCAACGGGGGGCTTAACAACTACATTTTTAACTAGGGTAACTGCCTGGGCCACACTAGGCATTACCACAGTCATCAATGCTGCTGATGCTGTAGCCATAGCTAATTTTTTAGCCATCCCTTTGGTGACAGCTAATGATGATGATAATTCAGCCATCTAAATCCCTGATTATTTTACCTAGGTCATACTACCCAACAATCTGGACATTCTTTATAAATCTTTGGTAAACTTATCATCAAGATTGTGAAAGGTTGTATTCAGGTTATAAGGTAAGCAGTTAGCAGTCAGCAGTCAGCGGTCAGCGGTCAGCAGTCAGCAGTCAGCTATCAGCCGTCAGCTTATTTTATTCAAAAGCACCTAAAGTAGTGTGGCCAATGGCTGTTCGCGTAGCGTGCGCGTAGCGCATAAGCTAAAAGCTGAAAGCTGAAAGCTGAAAGCTGAAAGCTGATAGCTGATAACTGAAAGCTGATAACTGATAGCTGATAACTGATAGCTGATAACTGATAGCTCCCTACTCCCTACTCCCTACTCCCTAATTATGGATACAAACGCCTCTGAATTACAAGAAAAAATTCGTCAACAATTTGATTTTGGCCCCTATCCCAGAATTCCCATCGACCGCTCCCCAAAAAAGCAGCTAAGCTTACTTTATTTCCATAATTTAGTTACCCCCTATTATTTAAGAAATCACCAAGTCATTAATCCAGACCAGAAAGTAATTTTAGATGCTGGCTGTGGCACGGGATACGGCTCATTAACCTTAGCAGAAGCGAATCCCGGAGCCAAAATTATTGGGATTGATATTTCGGAGCAGTCTCTGGATTTAGCCCGTAAACGATTAAGCCATTATGGGTTTGATGAGGCAGAATTTCATCAGCTCTCTATTTATGACTTACCTAGCGCTGGTTGGGAATTTGATTATATTAATTGCGACGAGCTACTGTATTTATTTCCTGATCCAGCTGTTGCCCTGAAAGCGATGAAAGCGGTTTTGAAGCCTCAGGGAATAATTCGCAGCAATCTACACAGTAAGCATCAACGTCACCTGTATTTTCGGGCACAAGAAGTCTTCCATGTGATGGGATTATTTGATGAAAATCCCGAAGATATGGAGATTGACATTGCTTTAAATACCATGAAAGCGTTAAAGAATAATGTTGAACTAAAAGCTAGAACATGGGATCCTAAATATGAGAGGGAAGACGGAAAAGAAACAGTTTTAATGAACTATCTTTTCCAAGGGGATAAAGGCTACACCATTCCTGATTTATTCGCTGGCTTAAGAGAGGCTAATCTAGAATTCATCAGTATGGTCCATTGGCGACAATGGGATTTAATGAGTCTATTTAAAGAACCAGACAATTTGCCAGTGTTTTTGGCCATGAGCTTGCCAGATATTTCTGTGGAAGACCGACTGCATTTGTTTGAGCTATTACATCCTGTTCATCGGCTCATAGATTTCTGGTGTGGACATCCCGAGCAAGGCCAATCCTTTACTCCAATTTCCGAGTGGACACTGTCCGATTGGCAGAAGGCTAAGGTACATCTCCATCCTCAGCTGAATATACCAGACGTGAAACAAAATATTCTCAAAGCCATTACTGAATTACAGCCTTTTGAAATTAGTAGGTATCTACCAGTGAGTGGAGTGGAGTCTCTGGTAGACAGTGCCGTTGCCTCTTGTTTATTACCTCTATTTGATTCCCCTCAGTCGATGCCATCTTTAGTAGAGCGATGGCAGAGATTGCGCCCAGTGGATCCCGTAACCCTGGAGCCGATAGCTGAGCAGAAGGCGTTTGATACGGTGAAAGAGGCATTGATGGGATTGGAGAATTATGGGTATATCTTGGTTGAAGGTTGAAGGTTGGCAGGTTGAAGGTTTGTAGGTTGGTAGGTTGAAGGTTGGCAGGTTGGCAGGTTGGCAGGTTGAAGGTTAAAGGTTAGTAGCCGTAGGGTGTGTTAGGGACCGGCTCTCCTGGATTTTTGGCCGATTGGCCAGGGTTGAGACAGCCGGTCCCGTAACGCACCAGGATCAGCCATCAGTGCGATCGCGAAGCAGCAGCTTGTAGGGTGGGCAAAAACACCAGGGTGCTCTGGAGTAGTTCATGATCACAGAATTTTGCCCACCATTACCGGTTGATGTCAGATATGCGTACCCATTAATGTTGTAGGGTGGGCAAAAACACCAGGGTGCTCTGGAGTAGTTCACAAAAGGAGCTATGGCGATATAATCATCCAGCCTTGCACTATTGGACAAATCGTATTCGATATTTTGTAAAACCTATGAAAAAACAGTTGAAAGCACAATTGGAACC
>NZ_JAAHGN010001009.1:0-2777 GCF_010672485.1 Moorena sp. SIO2C4
TCGGCTTTCCTGGGTCGATCTGCAGCTGCCTTAATCACGAAGTAGTTCATGGTATTCCTAGTGCCAAGAAAGTAATTTGCAGTGGTGATGTGTTGAAAGTTGATACAGGTGCCTACTATCAGGGATTTCACGGAGACTCATGCATTACTATTCCGATTGAAGAGGTTAAACCAGAAGCGAGTCAATTAATTCGGGTGGCAAATGAAACCCTCTACAAGGGCATCGAACAGGTTAAAGCAGGGAAGTACTTGTTAGACATTGCTGGTGCGATTGAAGACCATGCCCAAACTTATGGCTATAGTATCGTGGAGGATTATACGGGTCATGGTGTGGGGCGAAATTTACACGAAGACCCCTCAGTGTTCAACTTCCGCACCCGGGAATTGCCGAATGTCAAGCTGCGTGCTGGGATGACTTTGGCGATTGAGCCAATTTTGAATGCTGGTACTAAGTTCACACGCACCCTATCTGACCGTTGGACAGTCGTTACGGTCGATAATTCTCTATCCGCTCAGTTTGAACATACTGTTTTGGTAACAACTGATGGCTACGAAATCTTGACTGACCGTACCAAGGTCTAACTATAGCGTTACTTATGAACTAGTGAAAGACTTGCTGGCACATGGAACTTATCAGTGGGTAGTCGGTATGCGTGAATAGAGGAGCATCTCCTACTCCAGGGGAAATGGTCTAGGTGTACCATTTTCTCCCAAGCCATAGCTATTGCTTACCAGATTAGGTATGATATATTGGGTTGGGACTATTTCTAAAAACTACCAAATTTCTGGCTGTTAACAGCCGGGATACTTGATCGCAAGTAAGCGCGAAGTTTTAAAACCCAGTCTCGTCAGAGCTGGGATTAAAAACGATTAACGCGCTAATTTATTTGGCACTCAGTCTTTTCTGAGCAATCATCATCACCCAATCAATGTAGCCTTATAATAAGGAAGTTTCCTCTAGGCGGTGAGAGCATCCACATCGCAACCCCACTCAGAAAAGTAAATGGGTGAAAAATATTGTTGGACGGTGCTTCTAGTAACTAGTTACATAGACCGCAATCTATCTACTGCTAAAAAACTCCCGATCAGATCTCAGGGGTGTTGATCAGGTTGCATCTAATTTCTTTCTTCTTAGTTACTTTACTAATCTCCGGAACTATGACCAATCAAATAGTCGAAAAAATTGCCGGAATGTCTCTGGTAACTATTAGCTTTGATAGGGATTCGACAGCTGTTTCAAAAGAAAACCCCCAAACCGTTGAGCCTAGGGGTAATTATCAGGGTGCATCTACCATTTATTTCTTCTGATTGATGGGATTGATATCCGGAAAGATGACTACTAAATGGCTAACAAAACCCACGGGATAAATTTGCTCTTAGCCAACAGCCAGTTGAGAAGCTGATGGCAACATCTACAGGTGCGACCCGTGGCGAATTTAATTCGCCAACGGCAAGCGCACCTAAAAAAGAAAACCCCCGAACCGTGAGCTTCAGGGGTAATTATTAGGGTGCATCTACCATTTATTTCTTCTGATTGATGGGATTGATATCCGGAAGGATTACTAGTAAATTGACTAGTCAATCAATCACAAAACCCACGGGATAAATATGCTCTTAGCCAACAGCCAGCTGAGGCGGTGATGGCAACATCTACAGGTGCGACCCGTGGCGAATTTAATTCGCCAACGGCAAGCGCACCTAAAAAAAAAAATCCCCCGAACCGTGAGCTTCAGGGGTAATTATCAGGGTGCATCTACCATTTCTTTCTTCTGATTGATGGGATTGATATCCGGAAGGATTACTAGTCAATTTACTAGTCAATCAATCACAAAACCCACGGGATAAATTTGCTCTTAGCCAACAGCCAGCTGAGGAGCTGATGACAACATCTACAGGTGCGACCCGTGGCGAATTTAATTCTTAATCCGGAAAGCGCACCTAAAAAAAAATCCCCCGAACCGTGAGCTTCAGGGGTAATTATCAGGGTGCATCTACCATTTCTTTCTTCTGATTGATGGGATTGATATCCGGAAGGATTACTAGTCAATTTACTAGTCAATCAATCACAAAACCCACGGGATAAATTTACTCTTAGCCAACAGCCAGCTGAGGAGCTGATGGCAACATCTACCAAAAAAAATCCCCCGAACCGTGAGCTTCAGGGGTAATTATTAGGGTGCATCTACCATTTATTTCTTCTGAGTGATGTTACTGAAATCCGGAAGCTAAGGTATGGCTAAAGATTCTATATGATTGCTAAACCTAGAGAGGACTTTACTTTTAGCTGACAGCCAAGTTATGGTCTATGGCAGCATCTACCAAAGAAAACCCCCGAACCGTGAGCTTCGGGGGTAATTATTAGGGTGCATCTACCATTTCTTTCTTCTGAGTTACTTCTCCACTATCCGGAAGGTTTAGCAGGGGATGATTGACGACTAGCGGCAAGACCGTTCCTCGAAAGTTGTATTAATTATCAATAGACCCCTAGAGAAAACCCCGGAAACTGGAGCTCCGGGGATAATTATCAGGGTTCATCTACCATGCTTTTATTCTAAGTGATTTTACTGATATTTTAACACATATTTTTATTGACATATATAAATAGATGTGTTAATGAAGTTCTATAACAGTAAGTCAGTTGACGCTCTAGGTATAGCAGAAGTCATTTGTCAGAAGTCATTTGTCAGAAGTCAAACTCTTGCGCTTCTTGATGCAATAGCGAGTGGGGGAAACCCCCAAGACCGCTTAGGTGCGCTTGACCTTGGCGAATTAAATTCG
>NZ_JAAHGN010000101.1:0-11712 GCF_010672485.1 Moorena sp. SIO2C4
TGGCAATCTTTGGAGCGTACTGAGTTGCTGCTGCTCCCATTTTCCCCAAAGCCGATGACGCACTAGTACGGACATAATAATCTGAATCGGTTAAAAGTTCGGCGATTTGGGGAGCGTACTTAAATGGTGCTGCTTTCATATGACCCAGAGCATATGTCGCACTTGTACGGACATGCCAATCTGAATCGGTTAACAGTAAAAGGATTTGGGGAACGTACTTAGATGGTGCTGCTCCCATCAGCCCCAGAGCCCATGCCGCATTAAGACGGACATGGTCATCTGAGTGGGTTAAAAGTTGGGCAATTTGGGGAACATATTCAGAGGCAGCTGCTCCCATCCGCCCAAGAGCCCATGCCGCCCTACTAGGAACATGGTTATCTGAGTCGGTTAAAAGTGAAATGATTTGGGGAGCGTACTTAGAGGCGGCTGCTCCCATCTGACCCAGAGCTTCTACTGCAGAATAACGCACACTCCCATCTGAGTCTGTTAAAAGTTGGGCAATTTGGGGAGCGTACTCAGAGGCGGCTGCTCCCATCTGACCCAGAGTTTCTACTGCAAAATAACGGACACTCCCATCTGAGTCGGTTAAAAGTTGGGCAATTTGGGGAGCGTACTTAGAGGTGGCTGCTCCCATCTGACCCAGAGTCGATGCCGCACTTGAACGGACATCACTATCTGAGTCGGTTAAAAGTTGGGCAATTTGGGGAACGTACTCAGATGCAGCTGTTCCCATCTGACCCAGAGCCGATGCCGCACTTATACGGACATAATAATCTGAATCGGTTAACAGTAGAAGGATTTGGGGAACGTACTTAGAGGCAGCTGTTCCCATTTTCCCTAGAGCCGATGCCGCCCTAGCACGGACATAACTATGTGAATCAGTTAAATCTTTAGCGATTTGGGGAGCGTAGTTTTTAGCTACTCCCATCTGCCCCAGAGCATATGCCGCCCTATCAAAGACATCAGCATCTGATTCGGTTAAAAGTTGGGCAATTTGGGGAGCGTACTTAGAGGTGGCTGCTCCCATCTGTCCCAGAGCATATGCCGCATTAGCACGGACATTAATATCTGAGTCAGTTAAAAGTTGGGCGATTTGGGGAGCGTACTCAGAGGCAGCTGCTCCTATCTGTCCCAGAGCTTGTGCTGCACTAGCACGGACTTTGGACTGAACCGACTTTGTCTGATTCTCATACCCTAACCAGCCTACAATCTGCTCAATTCTGTCTTTAGGAATCTCAAGTGGGGGCTTTAGTTGTTCCAAGTCATACCTAAACAATTTGTCGAAAGCTTTAACCCATACCTCGGGGTCGGGGTCATCCAGTGCTCCCACAATCCCCTTGATCTTCCACAATTCTGTCTCAGGCTTCGTTTCTTCAGTATAAATGTAATCATTAAAAATGATTACATTTATTAGAGCATGACTTCCGTTGACTATCAAAAGTACCGCTACTAGCAGTGCTAACAGATAGCATAGGCACTGGGTAACACCAGTCTTAAAGGTAGGGAAAAGCTTTGGGCAGTCGGCATCGCCTCTATGGGGCATTGTGGTAGGTTCCCAAGGAGTTAGTCAGCTAATAGGGATCCCCCCTAACCTTAATCAGGGGGGAAAAGAGCACAGAATAGGGAACAGCGGATCTGGTAAACAATCCTGTGTACCCCATAGTTATGAAAAACGCTGTAACTATAATTATGCTGATGTTGGTGCTAGACCCTAAGCCCAGCAAACCTTTGACAGTTAGATGCTTCCCAATGATTAATCGATTTTTATTATAGCAATCCTGGATAATATTATATACCACAGGGAATCGGGAGTCGGGAATCGGGAATGTGGTAAGCGTGGTAACAGTTCCCCCCTTGTTAAGGGGGGTTAGGGGGGATCCTCAACTTTTTGACCCAATGGGTGGACTTGAGATCTTTGTAGAACAGGCATCTTGCCTGTGATCACTATTTTAGGACGAGCTGTCCCAACCATGGCTACCGCGAAAATGAGGGTGAAACCTTGGGTGGTGCGTTACGGCGCGGGCTTTCCCAACACTTGCTATGAGGTTGAACATGATGGCAAGCCCGCCCCTAACACACCCTACGGAATTGCTCGGTAATCCAAAAAAATTAGAAACTTGGCACCAGGCATCAGCAGTTTCAGCACCTGCCCATAGCTCTTCGCATCAGCAGGGCTGTCGAACCGAGCGAAAACCACTGGTGGCATCGGTGGCAATAAGCGCACCATTACCCATGGGTATAAGCGTCGATGGGACATATTATTAAGTTATCTCCTGTAAGGGGAACCCAGAGCCAGCCTGCAGCCTGCGAAAACTCTTAGGCTGGCTCTTCCCGTGGATTTTCTTGTCCACACTTTAAGTGTAGCACAAAAATTTGCATATTATAGCATATTTTGAAAAATTTTGTAACAAATTCTTTTTGAGGGAGCAGGGAGTAGGGAGCAGGGAGCAGGAAGTGTGGGGAGTGTGGGGAGTGTGGAAAGTGTGGTGAGTGTCCCCCCCTTGTTAAGGGGGGTTAGGGGGGATCTCCAGTTGGGGTTTAGCTGGGAAATTAGCGATCGCTGTGGGAAAGCGCGATCGCATAATCAATACAGTAAATTATCGTAGGGTGGGCAGTTCCTAAGAGCAATTCCAACGCTTTTAATCGGTTGAATCGGCACTGCCCACCGACAGGGATATATTATCGAGAAAATTAATCGTAAATTATCCTAGGCTGGGCAGTGCATAACAGCAATTCCAACGCTTTTGATCGGTTGAATCGGCACTGCCCACCGACAGGGATATATTGGGTGCTAACCCACCACCGATGTAAACTTATAATTTATGATTATTTACTTGGTCTGACACCTTGCTACTCAATAACAAATTGATGAAATTTAGACTAGGTTCGTTTATCCTGCTTCTGTGCCTATATTTGCAGAGTTGTACTCAATCTCCTGAGGTTGGGTCTGGGCAACAAAAGCTAATCTTAACAGGAGCAAGTACTGTTGCTCCTTTAGTTTCAGCTTTGGGTAAAAGATTTGAAGAGCAAAATCCAGGGATTCGTATTGATGTACAAACGGGTGGTTCGTCTCGTGGACTAGCAGATGTGCAACAAGGACTTTCTGATATTGGTATGGTTTCTCGGACTCTGACAGAAGATGAAGCCGTTGGGATGGAAGTTTTTGTGCTTGGACGGGATGGAATTAGCATCATTGTTCATGGTGATAACCCCTTAACAGAAATCACTAGGAAACAGGTTAAGGCCATCAGCACTGGTCAAATCAAAAATTGGCAAAGCTTAAATAAAAATGATGCCCCGATCACCTTTGTCCACAGAGCAGAAGGACACTCAACACTAAAGAAATTTCTGGAATACTTTGGAGTGAATAACTCACAGGTGAAGGCGGATGTGGTAATTGGGGATAATCAACAAGGCATAAAAACTGTTGCAGGTAATCCCAATGCTATTGGATACGTCTCCATTGGTGCTGCGGAATATAGTATGCAGGAGGGTATATCCATCAAGCTTCTGGCACTGGATGGCGTTGAAGCAACCAGTGAAGCAGTCGCTAATGGCAGTTTTCCCTTGCTTCGGCAATTAACTCTGGTGACAAAAGGAAACCCCACTGGACTAGCAAAGCAGTTCATCACATTTGTTCAGGGTGAAGAAAATTATGATATCGTTCGGCTACAAAAATTTGTGCCCCCGAAAAATTGATCGGTTTTTAGGGTGGACTGTACGAGGAATTGCCTCTGTGGTAGGTATACTCGTTGTGATTATTACAGGGTTCTTGATCATTGAATCCTTACCGATTCTTGATGAAATCGGGATATTAGCCTTTTTGACCGATGCTAGCTGGAGTCCCGCTCAAGGATTCTATAACCTCACCCCAATGTTGGTGGGTACCCTATTGGTGGTAACAGGAGCAGTAGTGCTAGCGGCTCCCGTTGGGATTTTGTCGGCTTTGTTCTGCCACTATTACGCTCCTCCTTTCCTCGCTAGTTTCTACCGTCGCTTACTGGAGTTAATGGCGGGATTTCCGGGAGTAATTTATGGACTATGGGGACTGGTCGTGTTAGTGCCACTGATTAATCGCCTCCATCCACCAGGAACCAGTTTACTAGCAGGAGTACTAATGTTAGCTCTACTGATTATTCCTACTATTGCCCTGACCGTGGACGCGACGTTAGCAGAGATGAACCAAGTTTATTGGCAGGGAGCCGCTTCCCTAGGATTGTCCCGTTGGGGGACGATTTTGGGCATCATGCTACCGGCTGCGCGACTGGGGGTATTTACTGGGATTATCCTAGGCATTGGACGAGCCCTTGGGGAAACGATGCTGGTGTTAATGGTCTGTGGTAATGTGCCTCAGATTCCAGATACACTGTTCGCTCCGATTCGCACCTTACCCGCTAACATTGCTTTGGAAATGGCTTTTGCCCTGGGCAATCATCGTTCATCCCTGTTTGTAACTGGATTGTTGTTGCTGGCAGTTAGTCTGTTTCTGGCGCTGTTGGCAGAAGCGATCGCAGAAGAAAAACACATTTACTAGTATAATTGCCCCTGAGTTGGGTAACCATCCACTACAGAGTTATTGCAGTGTCAGCTTCCATGGCTCTCTTTTCTTCTCACTCTCATGCAACACATCCTTCTAAAGGCTCTAAAAAACGGAAATTTTTGAGTGACTCTCGCAATCATCGGCATCGGAGCAAGATTGCTTATCGAGACCGAGTGTTGAGCATCATTGTCTGGTTCGTTGCTTTGTCCGTCGCCGCTAGTTTAGCGATAATTCTGGGGCATTTGGTTTGGTATGGATCTAGCCATTTATCTTGGGAATTCCTGACCACAGACCCTGAAAATGCTGGTCGCGAAGGAGGTATTGCCTCCATATTGGTTTCAACGGCATTGATTTTAGGGGTTTGCCTGGCAGTAGCCCTGCCCCTGGGGTTGGGAACTGCCATCCTGTTAGCTGAATTTACCGCCACCAATAACTTATTTAGTCGGTTGGTGCGACGCAGTTTGGATATGTTGGCAGGAGTTCCTTCGATTGTCTTTGGTTTGTTTGGCAATGCCTTCTTCTGTGTTACCCTTGGTCTTGGCTTCTCTATCCTGTCTGGAGGATTGACCTTAGCCTGTATGGTGCTGCCGATCTTGATTCGTTCTATTGAAGAAGGGCTGCGGGCTGTTCCTGAAGAATACCGTTTGGGGGCTGCATCCTTGGGAATCTCACGCACTAGCACCCTCACAAATCTGTTGTTACCTGCTGCTGTTCCCAGTTTAGTAGCAGGCTTAATTTTGGGAATTGGGAGGGTAATCGCTGAAACAGCGGCGTTGATTTACACCAGTGGCTATGTCGATCGCACACCTACCTCTTTATTTGATTCTGGAAGGGCTTTGTCGTTGCATATTTATGAGCTATCCATGAATGTCCCTGGCGGGGATGATAATGCCTATGCCTCGGCTGTGATATTAGTTATAGTTATCCTGTTGATCAATACCACAGCGATTTACCTAGGGAAGCAATGGCATGATCGCAGTCTTCAGGAGTAAAAATGTATCGTAACTAACATTAATGAGTCAGTTTTCATCCCAGGCAAAACCAGTCATCTCTCCTCCTATGGACAACTGGGGCTTTCCTACCCTATGCACGGATCGGCTCAATTTATTCTATGGCTCTAAACAGGCCCTAGACGATATCACTTTGTCAATTCCCCAGGGTTCTATCACTGCCTTGATTGGCCCATCTGGTTGTGGCAAGACCAGCTTTTTGTATTGTCTTAATCGCTTAACCGATCTCATCCCCAAGTGCCTAGTTTATGGTAATGTTTGGTTGGGTGATTCAAATATTCTTCACCCTAAAACTGATACTATCGCTCTCCGCCGTCGGATTGGTATGGTTTTGCAGAAACCAAATCCTTTCCCATTCTCAATCTGGAAAAATATTGCTTTTCCGTTGAAAGAGCATGGTATTATAGAGCGTCGGAAAATTAATGGAATTGTTGAGAGGGTGCTCACAAATGTTAAGCTCTGGGACGAAGTCAAGGATAGGCTTACAGCCTCGGCATTGCGCCTCTCTGGAGGCCAAAAACAACGTCTTTGCATTGCCCGTACCCTCGCCTTGGCTCCAGAAATTATTTTGATGGATGAGCCTTGTAGTGCCCTAGACCCCATTTCTAGTGGGGTTGTCGAAGACTTGATTGCTAGTTTGCGGGGGAAATACACTGTGGTGATTGTCACCCACAACCTGGCTCAAGCTCGACGGATTGCAGACTATGTGGGGTTATTTTGGGTTCAGTCTGGCTGTGGACGCTTAATTGAATTTGGCCCAGCTCAGCAAATCTTCCAGAATCCCCAACATCCCATTACAGCAGAATACATCAATGGTCAGCGTGGATAAGGGAATCCGTAAGTATTCAGCTCACAGCAATCAGCTATCAGCAATCAGCAATCAGCAATCAGCAATCAGCTCTCAGCTATCAGCTCACAGCTCTCAGCTCTCAGCTTATGGGCAATGGGCTTTTACCCAGACTTTCAATTCTCATGCTTCTCTATCAATATTAAATTCTCCCGTTCCCTTAGCGTGGCCATAGGCCTGCATAGGTTTATTTTAAGCTGACGGCTGACCGCTGACCGCTGACCGCTGACCGCTGACCGCTGACCGCTGACCGCTGACCGCTGACCGCTGACCGCTGACGCCTGAATGCTTACGGGAAGCCTAGCACATACTAAGAATCCCAAAGGAAGATGAACCAAAATTTACAGCTATCCACAGACAATTACTATTCCCAGCTCCGGGAGCAAGGTAAAAGTATTTACACTATCTGGGAAGAAGGAAACGCCTATAAAGACTCGATCACACCAACAATTTACGACACCAACTACCGAGAATTCATTACCAAAAAAATTGAATCTTTGGTTAACTACAAACTCACAAGCAATATCTTGAGTATTGGCACGGGTAACGCTTTTGTGGAAAGTGATTTACATAAAAAAGGGTATAACGTCATAGCCAATGATGTCAATGAAGATGCCATTGAAATTGCGCGAAACAAAGGATTGACCGTGGTTTTTGCTGATATAAATCAGTGGGAACCGGAACACAAAAATTTTGATTTAATTTACTGTGATGGGGTAGTTGGACACTTATATAAACCAGGAGTGGGTTTAACCAAGCTCTTCAGTCGTTTACGAGATTGGTTAGTGTCTAACCAGGGTATTCTGCTGATTTCTAATGATGCAGCGGTGATCAACGCTCCTGTACATCCTCACCCAAGGGTCAAAGACTTTTATTGGTTTTCGGCAGATTATTTGCGTTCGGAGTTACTTAGCGCTGGTTTTGAAGCCGTTGAGAACGAAAGTTTTATCTATCACCGTCCCCTGACAGGAGACAAAGAACGGTTGATTTTAGAAGCGCAAGTCACCTAGTAAAAGCCTTGGTAATTTCCGGCAAGACTCGGAAATTTACCTAACTAGGTTGCAGACCAAGGATTAATTTCCTACGTTGTTTTGGTCATGATACCTGGGAGTGAACTCCAGCTCCCAGCTCTATCGTCAACCATTAAGGTGAAGGCAAAATGTGTGGTTGACACGACAAGCCATTACAACATGGTCGAGGAAAACATTACCGATTTGAGACGCACTAAAAATGCAGAATTATGTATTAGTTATTGACACAGACAAACAACCATTAAACCCCATATCCCCCAAGAAAGCGCGTCGATTGTTAGATAAAGGAAAAGCTGCGGTTTTTAGGATGTATCCATTCACGATTATCCTCAAGGCTGCAATCGCAAATCCGACTATCTCCCCTTGTCAAATCAAAATAGATCCAGGCAGTAAGGTGACTGGGTTTGCTCTAGTCCAGGACGACCAAGTTATTTGGGGAATGGAGCTAGAACACAGAGGAGGATTGATCAAGAAAAAACTAGAATCTAGAAGTGCCGTTAGGGGTGGGAGGCGTAATCGCAATACCCGTTACAGGAAGCCAAGATTTCTTAATCGTAAGCGTCCAGAGGGTTGGATTGCTCCCAGCCTAGAACACAGGGTTTTGACTATTGAAACCTGGGTAAGACGACTAACTAAGTTTTGTCCAGTCAATGAGATTTGGATTGAAATAGTCAAGTTTGACACTCAAAAAATGCAGGATCCTGAAATCAATGGGGTGGAATACCAACAAGGTGAACTAGCCGGGTATGAGGTGAGGGAATATTTACTTGAGAAGTGGGGGAGGGAGTGCGCCTATTGTGGCAAGCCAAATATTCCCCTACAGATTGAGCACATTCACCCAAAATCCAAAGGAGGGAGTGATTCGGCAAAGCCGACGCTACGCGAACGGGTCAGCAATCTTTGTCTAGCTTGTGAAAAATGTAATCAACGAAAAGGCAATAGACCTATTGAAGAATTCCTAAAAAAGAAACCAGGCTTGCTACAAAAAATCAAAAACAAGGCGCTTTCGCCATTGAGAGATGCAGCAGCGGTCAATACAACTCGGAACAAAGTAGTAAAGGTACTCAAGGAAATAAAACCTGTGGTTACTGGCACGGGTGCTCAGACCAAATACAACCGGACTAAGTTGGGACTACCCAAGCAGCATTGGATTGATGCAGCTTGTGTTGGAGACGTTGAAGCTTTGGTGTTGAGAACCTCTCAACCGCTACTAGTTACCTGCAAAGGACAGGGAGGCAGGCAAAAAGCTGCGCTCAATAAATATGGCTACCCCATTAGACATAACCCATTGAAACCCATCAAAGGTTGGAAAGCGTGGTGATATAGCTAAAAACCTTTTGACGGGGGAGTTTGGGAGGGTTAATCCCAGAAGCAAAAGCAACTCCTTTAATTACACGGTTCCCGGAAAAAAGGCGATAAGCTTGCACGTCAAGAATTTACTCAGAGTTCACAGAAAGGATGGTTATACTTATGGGTTTTGCCGATAAATACCAAGAATTACCTGGAAATAGTCCTCCTATTACATACAGAAGTTAGAAGTCAGAAGTCAAAAGTAAGCTATGACTAAGAGGATATCTCCCAAGTTTTTTGATACTGAATTTTGCCCCCCTAGGGCGTGTTTTCAAAGTTTTCCGCAAGATTATGATCCCCCCCAGCCCCCCTTAATAAGGGGGGAGCCATACTCAAAGTCCCCCTTTTTTAAGGGAAACGGGGGATCTCCGAGGCAATAAAACACGCCCTAGCCCCCCGAGCGAGGGATTGCTCGCTTGGGGGATTTAGGGGGCTGCGTAGTGGTGTAATTATGCTGGATTAGTTCAGTTATGGATTTAGGACTAAAAGGCAAAATCGCTTTAGTAACGGCATCGAGTCGAGGCATGGGTAGAGCGATCGCAGAGGGCTTGGCCGCTGAAGGGTGTCAAGTGATAATTTGCAGTAGAGATAAGGATAATTTACTCAAGGCTGCCCAGGACATAGAAGCCAAGACGGGACAAGTCATTACACCTATCCCAGTGGATCTTGAGCAAAAAGAGAGTATCTCCCAATTGCTAACGGGCATTACCAATCAATTTTCCACCATTGATATTGTCGTCAATAACGTGGGTGGGATGCCCTACAAGCGCCACTATGAACTAAACCAGGAGGATTGGCAGCAATCATTCGATCTGACCTTTATGAGTCAGGTGACTATAGCTGAAGCGTTGCTGCCTTTGATGAAAAAACAGTCTTGGGGTAGGATAATTTTTGTGACTTCAGTAGCAGCCAAACAGCCAGGGATGCTGATTGCCCATTCCCAACGAGCAAGTGTTGTCGCTTATGCTAAAACCCTTGCTAATGAATTGGGGCAGCATAACATTCTGGTTAATAGTATCTGCCCTTCCTTTGCTGTCACGGATAAGTTCTATGAAGTGGCTGATGAAGTGGCGAAAAGACAGGGTAGTTCTCGGGAACAAGTGATCCAGCAATGGATGAAAAGTGTTCCCCTCCGTCGCCCAGCTTCCGCAGAAGAAGTCGCTAATTTAGCAGTATTTCTGGCTTCGGAAAAAGCGAGTTATATCACAGGAACCTGTATTCAAGTTGATGGGGGATTTGTGAAAAGTTTGTTTTAGATAAGGGTAAGCGGTCAGCGGTCAGCGGTCAGCGGTCAGCGGTCAGCGGTCAGCGGTCAGCGGTCAGCGGTCAGCGGTCAGCATTCAGCCGTGGCAGAGGCTTCAACGCTGTGATGTAACTCAGATTAAACAAAGGAGGTCTGGTTTTATTGTCCAATAAAACTTAGGATTTATTGCCTCTTGCCTCTTGCCTCTTGCCTCTTGCCTCTTGCCTCTTCTATCTTCCCTGTTCCCTGTTCCCTGTTCCCTGTTCCCTGTTCCCTGTTCCCTGTTCCCTGTTCCCTGCTCCCTGCTCCCTGCTCCCTGTTCCCTGCTCCCTGCTCCCTGCTCCCTGTTCCCTGTTCCCTTTTCCCAGATCCGCTGTTAAACACAAATCACAATTAATACTATGGAAAGTACCAAGCAATTTGCCAAATATATGAAAGCGGATGAACGGCCATCTGTGGATGACTCTATAGATCTTTCATCTTTGCTGGGAGAATGGTTTAATACCAAACGGGATACTAACTATATCAAGAAAGTAATCTTGAGCGATCGCAATGGTAGTTTAATCATCAATGCTTATGGAGCTAGTGATGGGGGGTTAATTGATTGGGGAGAAGCGGAAGCTATACCCTACGGATCTGGTATATCATCCCTGATGGCAGCAGGATTCCATAGCCTTTTTAATCTAGACGGAATTGAAACTCATCTTGTTTCCAATCAAAAACTAAGTATACTCTGCATTCAATCCTACACTCGCTACCTAGACGGTAGTGGTCGTATTGGGCACTTTTCCCGTGAGTTTTTTCACCGTTAGTCGTCTTTAAGGTAATAGTTTTCTAGTCTCAACCCTGAAAACAATAGAGGAGATGTTTAATAAATGAAATGGAATGAAATTCACGGTGAAACCCAGAGTTATCAACCGACTAACAATGCTAAACTTGACTTAAGTGCTATTCTGGGAACTTGGATCAATTCTAGTGAAAAAACCGAGTGGATTAAGAAGTATACCATAACTCAGGAGGGCGATCGCGTTTTCATAAATGTTTATGGTGCTGATTCCCCGGAAGATTGGGGCAAAGTTGAGGTCACAACATTTGTAGATAATCTCGGTCAAACAGCTTTCCATGCCCAGTACAACCTTGATGGAGTAGAACCATTATTAGCAGCCAATATGAATAAAGGTTTGTGCGTAGTTGCTGCCTTTCTCAAATTTAAGGATGGCGATCGCCCTAATTTTCTCTGCCGCGAGTTTTACTACAAATTAGATGAATAGTTGGTCAGCTTTCAGGGGTCAGCGGTCAGGGGTCAGGGGTCAGGGGTCAGGGGTCAGGGGTCAGCGGTCAGCCATCAGCCGTCAGCGGTCAGGGGTCAGCGGTCAGCGGTCAGCTGACGTAACAGAGATTAAACTAATGCTTACTTGTTTTATTCAAAATTCATAAAGTGTAAGTAGCCCATAAGCTGAATGCTGATACCTGATAGCTAATAGCTGAATGCTGAATGCTGAATGCTGATAGCCCATAAGCTGAGAGCTAATAGCTGAATGCTGATACCTGATAGCTAATAGCTGAATGCTGATACCTGAGAGCTAATAGCTGAATGCTGATACCTGATAGCTGATACCTGAGAGCTAATAGCTGAATGCTGATACCTGATAGCTGAATGCTGATAGCTGAATGCTGATAGCTGAATGCTG
>NZ_JAAHGN010001010.1:0-2774 GCF_010672485.1 Moorena sp. SIO2C4
GATTCGAACCCGCGGCCAGCTGATTACAAATCAGCTGCTCTACCAACTGAGCTACACCAGCAATCTTTTTAACTATAACACTAAGTATAACACTTGTCAAAGCTTCCGGTCTGATCATCCATCACCCCCGATCACCGGATCACCCCATGATGTGATCCGGTGATCCGGTGATGTGTAGCAATATTTTTTAAACTTTGTATTAATTACTCCGGATTAGACCTATTGTGATCAACTTCCAATTGGGAGTGACTGTAGATTTGGATTAACTTTAGCTCTTTTTTACGGGGAAAGCTACCTGTCTATTGGGTCTACAGAAAGCTTTCCATTACAATTTATGGAATAACACATAGTTTATTTTTATTTGTGTTAATTTATGTTTGTTTGGGTAAAAACCTAGAGTAAAAATTATTGTTAATCCTATGGCTAAAGTAACCGTAACTCTCTATATGGAAGAAAAAGACAAAGAAGCGCTTCAACGATTGGCAGATGCCGAGGAGCGCTCCTTGTCCCAAATGGCAGTACTAATTCTCAAACGAGCGATTAAAAAAGCTCAGCAGGCAGGAGAGATACCACCCAAAGACTAATGAGTGATGGGGTGAAAAGCGTAAGCTATCAGCGTGTCGCGTATCAGCCTATGCGCTACGGACACACTACTTGAGGTGTTTATGTGCTACAAATGGTGCTACTGTTTGCGCAGCTTGCCCGTAGCGCAATCGGTGCTTTTGAATAAAATAAGCTGTTCGGTGTAGCCTGGCCAACGGCTGACGGCTGATAGCTGACGGCTGAATGCTTAATGACAAGCAGCCTTGTTACCCCCTCAGTTCCTGTCCTTTATCCTTGAGGCTAGTCAACTTCGTAATCCACTGCGATTATGTCCCCTTGGATAGGTTTGATATACTTCTGGACTACTTCCTGGTGGGCTGGGTGATCAGTATAGGTACTCAGAGCGTCGCGATTGACCAGTTGCACTCTCAAAGCATGCTGAAATCCCTGGGACCTGAGGGGGGAAAAGTTCTCTCCACAGGAAAGTTCTACAATCTCAGGAATTTGGTCTTTCATGGCCAGTAGTCCATTGATAGCTAATGCGATCGCATCCGCTGAAGCGTCGTCTTTCCACTTGAACAAAATAATATGCTCGATCATCTTTACTTAGAAGTTCGTGACAGCTCCTACACTGACCTTGCAGGAAAGCGTGTAGGCTTCCCAGCCAATCCGGGTATCCCTTAGGAGGCGCTGGGCTTTAAGAACGGACTGCCGAGAGACGAAACCTTAGATAGTGGAGCCTTTATGGTTAGTCGGCTATGCATAAAAGGGTTAAAACTTTTTGATTAAGGCTCCACTATCTTACGGTAACTTCAAACCCTTCCGCTCTATTTCGTATATTGATCGCTGCATTATGGTCTCGATCTAGACTACAACCACAATGTGGACAATCGTGCCAACGGACATGCAACTTTTTAGGAACCTTTTTGCCGCAATTGGAGCAATTCTGTGAGGTATTCTGAGCGCTGACTGGGTTAAACTAAGCCGATTTGTTGCCGCCTCGGCTCGTCTTCAAAACCGTACGTGAGACTTTCACCTCATACGGCTCCTCATCTTAGGAATCCTTGTCATTGGTACCTCAGAATGGATTGCTATCTAATTCTTTCGAGTTAATTTGCTTTCCGTGTATTTTGTCATGGCAATGTAGGTGTAGGAGTTCAAGGTTTCCTATGTTGTCCTTTCCTCCTAAAGCGCGTGGTAAGATGTGATGTGTTTCCATTAAGTCGCCGTCCCGGAAGGTGAGTCCACAGTGAGTACATTTCCCTTCTTGTCTTTTCAAAAGCTTCCCCTTTTGACTGGTCATTTCAGGATGTTTTCTCACACGTTCTAGCCAGTATACTAGGTTACCATCATATGGACTTCTTACTCCCGCTACCTTTTTGTGCCGTATAATTTTTGTTTTGGCGTGTTTTGGAAGAAATTGGTCTTCTGAGGACATGAATACCCAGTTGTCTACCTTGGGGGCTTCCCACCACTTCTTGGGTTTTTCCGTTTTGGTTCCCCAATATTTTTCTTTTATCCAGGATTTTGACTTGTTAGGATGTCTTCTTTTTGCCCATCGCCAGAGTCTTTTCCAGAGCAAATGGTCTAATTTTGAGTATGTTTCCTTACTACAAACTGGTCTGTAGTAATTACACCATCCTCTTATACTTGGGTTCAGGTGGCTTATTAAGGCTTCCTGAGGTGCTGCGTTATGGCGGGATATTGTGTCCGCCATGTTTTTGTAATGCTCTAGAACTTTCTCTTTTGACGGTTTTATTATGGTTTTGAAGCCTTGTTTTGACTGGTTCTTACCTGTTTTATATTGTTTGACCTTGAATCCGAGGAAATCGAATCCGTCAAATGTATGGGTAATCCTTGTCTTACTTGGCTTTAACTCTAAGCCCATATCTTTTAGCCAATTGCTGATGATTCTTTGACATTCTTCTATCACTTCTTGGTTTTTATGCATTATTACAAAGTCGTCGGCATATCGTATTAGGTTTAGGGCATTTTTGTTTGCCACTTTATTTCCTTTCATGCTTTCGGCATAAGTTTTAATGCATTCTTCCATTCCGTGGAGGGCTATATTTCCTAAGAGTGGGGAAATAATGCCACCCTGAGGGGTACCCTCTTCTGTAGGTGAGAATGTCCCGTTATCCATCACACCGGCTTTGAGCCATGATTTAATTAAACGTCTCATGGATGGATAGGTATTTAATTTTCTTAGAAGAGCATCATGTTTTATTTTG
>NZ_JAAHGN010001011.1:0-2770 GCF_010672485.1 Moorena sp. SIO2C4
ACTGCCTCTGACTCCTAACGGTAAGGTAGACCGTAAGGCTTTGCCTGTACCGGATGTGGCCAGTAGTGTGTCAACGGAGTATGTAGCTCCACAGACACAGACACAGAAGGTATTAGCAGAGATTTGGAAAGAAGTGTTGGGTATAGAACAGGTGGGAATATATGATAACTTCTTTGATTTGGGGGGTCATTCTCTAACCGCAGTCAAATTAGTTTCTAAGATATCCACAAATTTCAACATTAGTCTCTCAGTAAAAACTTTATTATTACACCCAATAATTGCTGAGTTAAGTAATATTATGACAGAACTAATACAAAATAAAAATGTCTCTCAAGAGCCAATTTCTCAATCAATTAATAATGAAGTTCAGGAAACATTAAATAAGGAAGTTGTACAAACTAAAAATTCCGAGTATGTACAATTTGAATCTCGCTCTTTGTTATCTTTATTTACTGTGGGTAAAATTCCTCCTGTCGATGCTGCAGCTTTATGTTATTGGGGAGAATATGATCCAGAAATGTTTGACTGGAGTCGAGATTATATGATTGAAAATATCTTTGAAAATCTTCCTTTTTGGACGATGATTAAACAGACTAATTGGGGTCGAATTGCAATAATAGCTTTGCCTCGATTTGTTTCGGATTTATATAGCAATCAAGATGATGCAGTACAGGTAATTATTGAAGCATTAGAAATGGCTGGAATAATTGGTGCTAAATTTGTTTCTTTAACTGGTTTAATTCCTTCTGCTACTGATTATGGATTGGCAATTACTAAGGCAGTTGCTAACCGTGAGGATTTGCCAAAAATTACGACTGGACATAGAACAACTGGTGCTGCTGTTGTATTGACTATTAAGAAGATATGTGAGCAAGGTGGCCGGGATTTAAGTACAGAAAAAGTAGGATTTATTGGATTAGGTTCTGTGGGAATGAATGTGCTGCCGTTAATGTTGAAATGCTTACCACATCCTCAAGAAATTACTCTTTGTGACGTTTACAGTAAGTTAGAATTCCTGGAGAATATTGAACAAAATTTAGTACATAAATTTGGTTTTAAAGGTAAAATAAAGTTGGCATTATCAAAAACAACAGTTCCCCAAGAAATTTACGACTCTACTTTAATTGTTGGAGCTACAAATGTCGCAAATGTATTAGATATTATGCAGGTTAAGCCTGGTACGCTAATTGTTGATGATTCTGGTCCTCATTGTTTTTCAGTAGAGCAAGCTATTAAGCGTTTTCAGGAACGGGAAGATATTTTATTTAGTGAGGGAGGGATGTTGCGATCGCCATTTCCTATAAAAACCACAGTCCATTTACTACCCTCTGTAGAAAAAATAATGAATAATGCTCAAAAGGAAGCAGTTTTTAATTCAAATCCTTTTAATATCATGGGTTGTGCTTTTTCTGCTTTACTATCATCTCAGTTCGAGCAACTGGAGCCTACTGTAGGAATTTGCGATGGAGAACAGTCTGAATTACATTACCAAATTTTGCAAGAATTAGAATTTGAAGCAGGCGATCTACATTGTGAACATTATGTACTTCCAGCAAAATCAATAGCCAATTTTAGACAGCGTTTTGGCAAAGATTTGTAAGGATTTAGGTGATAGCAATCGCTGGTGAAGTCTGCGATCGAAGATCGCAGACTTCATAATAATAATGATTATTTTTATTCGGTAGTCCTGCATAGTAATGGTCAAGTACAAATTGTGTTATTATAGTGATGTATGAAGTTCCATATAGCTCCAATATGATTACTTAATTTTTGAGAAAACGATAATGTCAAAAGCCTTTAAGTTTCCGTTCAGATGCTAGCTACATGATTACAGGAGGTTTGGGAGGTTTAGGTTTACTGGTAAGTAGGTGGGCTTAATTAAAGGTTAAAAACTTGATAATTTTTACTATCTACATTTCCAGATATTGTCCACTGTTGAAGCTGATAACCTACTTGGTAACTTCGTTTTTTTATACCTTCTTTAACTGCTAAAGCTAAATCGTATTCATCCTCAAACATTCGACCAGAGATTTGATGAGTTTCTTGATGCAGTCGCTCATGGGGGAAACCCCCTGTTCCCTTGCTGCATCGCTTTAAGTTGACGCCACTCACCCTCTATTAGATTAAGTTCTGGACTATAAGTTGGCAAAAAAAATAAATACAATCCCATTTCTAACCATTCTTTTTGTTTAGCTCTTACCTGATGAATTTTATGACTTGAGGAATTATCCAGAACAATGACTGTATCTATTCTTATTGTTAGTCTAGTTTTTTCCGCTTCTTTGGCTTCTTTGTCCAAAAACTTTATTAAATTATCTTTTTTGATGCTACCAAGTTTTAAAGCATAATTAAAGCTTTTTTTTGGTTCATATATTCCTAATATATTTAGAGGCTGAAGGGGTGACGAAATAACCTGAAACGCTTTAAATGTAAAGTGTTCCTGAGGGGGCGACGAAATAAGTTACAACGCCGACTCTATAAGCAACCTAGCCCTTAGGCCTCGTTGATAATACTTTCGTTGTCTTGATGCAAAGCGCGAGTGGTTTGAATTTACCGTAAGACAGTTGAGCCTTGTCTTGATGCAAAGCGCGAGTGGGGGAAACCACGGCAGTCGCTCATGGGGGGGACCACGGCAGTCGCTCATGGGGGGACCACGGCAGTCGCTCATGGGGGAAACCCCCGCGTGAAGGCGCTGTGTTGATTATTTTAGTCTATGCAGTCCTATACAGGTTGTTAGAAGGGGTCGCAGCTGGTGCCATCATCAACTAGA
>NZ_JAAHGN010001012.1:0-2765 GCF_010672485.1 Moorena sp. SIO2C4
AGTAGAAGGACAAGATGCTGAGTGGAATCCCTATGTAGAACCAGCCCATGATGCTTTAGTGCGGGGATGGCAAAGATTGCTGGGATGGAAGCAACAGGAGGAGGAAAGCCTACTTCTGCAACGGCGGTTGACTCCGGCGGCACAGGAGTGGGAAAGCCAGCAGAGGGCAAGGTTTCTTTGGCATACTAACCCACGTCTGGATTTGTTGAAAAAGGTATCTTTATCCGATGATAACTGGCTTAACCAAGTAGAAGCTGAGTTTGTGCGGCGTAGCGTCCGGCGAAAAAACTTTAATACTCGTCGGAATTGGGGTGTTGCGATCGCAGTCATGCTGGGGTTAGGGACAGGTTTAGTATTCTCCTTAATTGGTCAGAAAGATGCCCTGATCGGTCAAATTAAGGCTTCTCAGCAAGCCGCTGAAGCCAACTTTGAATTAGATCAAGATTTAAACGCTTTGCTTGCCAGTTTACGGGCAGCAAAATCTCTTCAAGATTGGCCGGGATACTTATTCTTATTCAAGCCAGACAGTCAGCTTCAACCTCAAGTGTTACAAACTTTGCGAAAGGTATTCTATTCAACTAGAGAATATAACCGCAGAGAAGTACCTCAAGGTTTTAAGAAGATGTTTTTTAACTGTGATGGTATGTTAATGATTGCTACAGCAAAAGATGGTACTGTCCGCTTACAAGACTTCAAAGGCACACCACTACCCAAAGTATTTTCAGGACATGAGGGTCAAGTAGAACTTGATGTTAGTCCGGATAGTCGCTTATTAGCAACAACTGACAAGCAAGGGACTTTTCGCCTCTGGAACTTAGAAGGAAAACAGGAAGAGCCACGTCAGCTTACAGACTGTATTTCAGGGTTTACAGATACTGATGTAGGTCTATTTCCTACTGGTTTCGGTGTATCTGACAGAGGGATAAGTTTCAGTCCTGATAGCAAGAAGCTTCTAGCCTATTTACAAAGGGTAACGAAGAAGGGCAATTCCAGTACTATCTGCCTGTGGGAAACGGGAGATAAACCGAAGCTATTGAAACAAGAAGTCAATTTCCATAGTATTAGCTTTAACTCCAAGAACCAGCTAGTAGTAGCTAACCAATTTGGCAATACCCTCAGCTTGTCGGACTACAGGAGTGGTAATCAGTTGGCAGAGTTTAAAAATTTTCATCAGATACTATCGGGAAATCTGGTTTTTAGTCCTATTAGTCCTAATGGTGAATACTTAGCAGGATGGTTTGGACCAGATGAAAGAATTGCTTACTTTGGTAGTTTAAATAGCGAAGATTGGAATGAGTTTAAACCCATAAGGAGAGCTGGCAGTATCATTTTTGATACCGAAGGTCGTCTGATTATTGGGCAAGAGGGTGAGGGTATTATTAGTGTTTATGATGAGCCATATAAGAGTTATGACTCTTTGTCAGACGCCTTGGAATTTGAACTGAAAGGGCATCAAGGTGGTATTCGTGAGGTTATTTCTAGCTCGTCTAAGGGCAGACAACTTGCTAGTTTAGGTGATGACAATACTCTGGTCTGGTGGAAACTAGATCAGAAGCCATTAGAGGAGTTAGAGCTAATTCCGAACTTAGAAAGTATCAGCATCAGCCCCGATGGTAAGCAACTAGCTGTTGTCGGAAGTGATGACACTATTCGTCTGTTGGATTTGAAGGGTAAGGAGTTGAAGCGATTTCCCGATCTTAAAACAACAATAAGGCAAATCAGTTTTAGCCCTGATGGTACACAATTGGCTGGAGTTGGTAAAGATAATAGGATTCGCTTATTGGATTTGAATGGCAATGAGTTGTATAAATCTTCTAAAAAATTTAATAAAACAATTACCCAGCTTATTTTTAGCAATAATGGTGAAGATTTAATTGTTATTGAGGAGTTTGATGACTATAATCAAACTCTCCATCGGTTGAATTTGAACAATAAAAGCTGGGAAAAAAAATCTGAGCTATTCTTGGGTGAAATCGCTTTTAGCTCCGATGGCAAGCTGTTAGTGGCGCAGAATGCTTTCGAGGATCACTATGTAGAGAGAGGTAATATCTTTTTAAAAGAATTGGAGTCTGGTAAGGAATTAGTTAAGTTTAAGGGTGCTAATCTCAGCTTTGATAGTATCGGTTTTAGTACCCAGGGTCGCTTAGTCGTTAGTGCCGAGCGGCCTTATTTGGAGTATAATGGTTCTAATACGGAAGAAAAGGATTATACCTATGTATGGGATATGTCAGGAAAATTATTGACTGCTTTTAAAGATGGGCATCAAAGTAACGTTAATCAAAGTAGAGTCAAAAAAAGTAGAGTCAAAAGTATAAGTCTTAGTGCTGATGGCAGTTTATTAGCCACTCTTGACATATCCGGAACTGCCAAGTTATGGCGTATAGGAGGATTAAATGAACTAATAGTAAAGGGTTGTGATTGGGTGCGAGACTATCTTAGTAACCCCAATGTTGATGAGAGCGATCGCAATCTCTGCAAAAATGTACCCCCTCTTTAATCATTTGGCGTATATAGGGTTTATAAATGAGATGAAACAGCCCTACCCTTATTAAGGGGGACCAACGGGGGATCTCAATCAGGCATTAACAAAACTGAAATGCGACATTGGAAAGTATTATCCCGATTTATTCTGTTCATCCTCTCAGCAGTGATCGTACTGCTGAGTTCTGCCCTACCCAATAGTCTTCTTGCCTCCCAAGCTGCTAGTCCTCTTGCCCAAGTACGCATCAAGACCGAAACCGTAGTAGGTCAGCAGGATTTTTTCC
>NZ_JAAHGN010001013.1:0-2757 GCF_010672485.1 Moorena sp. SIO2C4
AGCAATCTTTTTGTTTGTTTAGGATTTTTTTGGATGTAGTTCCAAGTGTAGCTCATGGTTTTTGAGGTTGATAAAAGTGATTAATTTTATCTTATTTTACCATAAGTTTGTTTTTTTGAGAGGTCTATTGAAAAGACGTCTTTGTCATTTTTCAATCTATTGTGCTGTCGCAGTAAAATCCTGTTTGCTTATCATGAATCTCGTTGGTGTTATCGCCAAACTAGAGGACTCTATGGGCAACTGGAACAAGAGGTTGAAGGCTTCAAGGAATTGCCAACAGAGCGAGAAACACGGCTAGAGCAACTGAAGCAAAAACTGACGGAGATGCCATCCAAGACCTTTGACTATGCTGGTTATCTGCGAGACATGGAGGATCACAAAACTGCGATCGCTACCAATGCCGCCAACTATGACACATGGTTGGAAAAAATCCGTGAATCTAGTCTCGAAGACGATAATATCGAGTTTTTAGCAGACTTCCTCAACCAAAGAACCAAGCTGTTTCAACGTCAGATTCAAACCAACCTCAATTATCTTAAACCCGGTCAGCAACTATTTGACCAGATGCTTGGTAGTATCCGAGGCATTGTAGAGATTGAGCAGGCAGAACGCGATGGACGAAGTCCCGCTTTCAGCGATCGCGCTTTGGAAAAAGCCCTGAGAGATAAGGAGAAGGCTGATCAAGCCCGAGAAAAAAGTTTAGAACGTTGGATTGCCTCTGTCGGTATTGGTTTAGGGGTTAGTGGTATTTCTTCCCAAACCGATGCTAAACCTCTAGAAGCGATTTTGATCAAACTAAACCCGAATGTATCGATAGAAAAATGCCCTAAAGCTGAACTCCAGTCTTGCTTGAGTTACATGTTCTGGTTTGTGCTATTTCATGTTTTGGTCGGTGTTGTATTTGGTGCGATCCCTGGGTTAATTGTGTATCGCATTATTCATCGGTTATCAAAATGATAAGGTTGTAGGGTGGGCAAAGACCGTTTAGTTCTTTTGATAATTCTAGATAATAGAACTTTGCACACCCTTTCTGTTGGTGGGCAAAAACCGTTTAGTTCTTTTGATAATTCTAGATAATAGAATTTTGCCCACCCTACTTTCTATTCCCTGTTCTGTTCTATTCCCTATTCCCTGTTCCCTTTGCTAAAGCTGATACGCGACACGCTGATAGCTGATAGCTTACCTATAATTTTATTATTTTGATAACGAATTTATAACTCAAAGTTAAACTTTGTGATATACGGTTAGCTCTGGAATCAAGTATACAGGCTTTCCTATGGTAGTGAGGTACAGCTTAATCGTGTTAAGAATGATTGCTTATTTATAAGCAATCGTTACAAACCATTGACCCCCCTAGCGTGTACCTCACCGGATTAGGAAAAGCTATAGCAGCACATGAATTATTAGTAACATTTCAGAGCAACCGATAGAAAGAAGCCAAGGGTCAAACCAAGGTAACAATATTCGGCAATGGATTAGTGTTATACTATTAGTATATCTGCTAATTGTAGCAGTTGGCATGATTGGTTCGGGTTTTAAATCCGCAACCGGATCACAAGCTAAAGAACTCTTTGCCTTTGCCACTAATCCTTTCTTAGGACTAATCGTTGGTACCGTTGCCACAGCATTAATTCAATCATCAAGTACCGTAACCTCAATTATTGTTGGTTTAGTGGCTGGAGGCTTACCGGTAACCACTGCTGTACCAATGGTGATGGGGGCAAATATCGGTACCAGTATTACCAATACCTTAGTGAGTTTAGGTCATATTGGGGATAAAACCGAATTTAAGCGAGCCTTTGCTGCGGCTACAATCCATGACTTTTTTAACTTACTTAGTGTAGTCATTTTTCTGCCCGTTGAGATTATCTTTCATCCCCTAGAGAAGATTGCCTATTTCTTAGCTCAAAATTTGGTAGGAGGCGGTTCTCTAAGTGTCAAGGATTTGAACTTTGTCAAGGCTGCTACTAAGCCAGTGGTGGGTTTGTTTAAAACAATAACTCACATTTTACCAGCGCCCTTTGACGGTATTGCTTTGATTATTTTAGGAATCGCGATGATTTTCTTGACCATTAGCTTTATTGGCAAACTGCTTAAAGTCCTAATGGTCGGTCGTGCCAAAGATATTCTTCATACAGCCATTGGTAAAGGGCCAATCGCGGGTATTGCTGCTGGTACCTTTATGACAGTTCTGGTTCAATCTTCCTCCACTACCACCAGCTTGATGGTACCCTTGGCCGGTGCAGGGCTATTTGGCCTAGCGCAAATCTATCCCTTCACCCTCGGTGCCAACATCGGCACTTGTATTACTGCCTTGCTAGCAGCGACCGCTGTTTCTGGCGCGGAAGCGGTTCCTGCCCTAGAAATTGCCATGGTTCACTTGCTCTACAACGTGCTTGGGGTGGTTATCATCTATGGCATTCCCTTCCTCTGTCGCTTGCCAATTGTCAGTGCAGAAACCCTCGCTGCTGTGGCTAGTGAAGGAAAAGCGATCGCATTTGCCTATATCATTGGCGTCTTTTTTGTGATTCCTGGCATCCTGCTTGGGGTTACAGTCCTGTTGTAATAGTCAAATGTTGGTGAGGGACTGACCACATAGCGTAAGCATTCAGCTATCAGCTATCAGCGTGTCGCGTATCAGCTTTGGGCCTGTGGCCACCGGAATTGAGGTGCGAACAGCTTTTGAATAAAATAAGCACCTCAATTCCCGTTAGCCATTCGCCAATGGCCAAGGCTGACCGCTGACCGCTGATGGCA
>NZ_JAAHGN010001014.1:0-2745 GCF_010672485.1 Moorena sp. SIO2C4
TTCGGTGCCCGGCTCAAACGCCGGACGAAGCTGAACTGAAGCCCAGTCCCGTCTGCTGAGTTTCGTCCACCAGACCTTCACCGCGATCCCGGTAGTACAGGCATTTGGCACGGAAAACCGCAATAGAAAGCAGTTCCAGTACCTGGCAACGGACGCAGTTGCTCAGTCCCAACGGGGCACCCTGCTCAAGAGTACCTACGGATTTGCCAACGGCTCAATTACTACAGTTGGTACTGCGATTGTTTTCTATGCCGGGGGGCAGCAGGTATTATTGGGGACAATTACGGTCGGTAGTTTCCTGGTCTTCCTCGCCTATTTGCAATCTCTGCAAAAAGCATTTAGGAGTCTGCTAACTACCTATGGAAGTCTGAAATCCGTGGAAGCAAGTATTGATCGGGTGCTGGAAGTCTTGGATGCTAAGGAAGAGGTACAGGATGCCCCTGGAGCCCAGCCCCTACCCCCTGGGGGATCCAAAGGATGGGTGCGCCTAGAAAAGGTCAGCTTCGGGTACCAATTAGGGGATCCGGTTCTCAAAGATATTACTCTGGAAGCCCAGCCAGGAGAAACAATCGCCCTAGTGGGGTTGACGGGTGCTGGCAAGAGTACCCTGGTTTCTCTGATCCCCCGCTTTTTCGACCCCTGGCAGGGACGAGTACTCCTGGACGGGGTGGATGTGCGCCAGTTGCAACTGACCAGTTTGCGATCGCAAATAGGGTTGGTCTTGCAGGAACCTTTCCTCCTGCCGCTGACGGTGGCAGATAACATTGCCTACGGGCGTCCCGGAGCTAGCTATGAAGAAATTGTAACAGTGGCCAAAGCTGCCAACGCCGATGAGTTTATTAAACGGCTGCCCCAGGGTTACGACACGGTTATTGGCGAGCGAGGGGCGACCCTTTCGGGAGGACAAAGGCAGCGGATTGCGATCGCCCGGGCACTGCTCAAGGATGCTCCGGTACTGATTCTCGACGAACCCACTTCTGCCTTGGACGGGCAAACCGAAGCCCTGCTGCTATCAGCTATAGAGCGATTGATGGCAGGGCGGACCACTTTCATTATTGCCCACCGGCTCTCCACTATTCGGCAAGCAAACCGGATCGCTGTGCTGGACGGGGGTCAGGTGGTGGAGATGGGGACGCACCAGAAGTTGCTGGCCGTGGGTGGTCTTTACCAGCGCTTGCACACTTTGCAGTTTTCTGACTCCCCGTCGGAGGTGGTGTTATGAAGCGATGGTGGCTACGACTGATACCCTACGCCCTGCCCCATAGGCGCGGACTCTTATCAATGATGCTGCTGATGCTTGTGGGGGTAGGACTTAATGTACTCAAGCCCTGGCCCCTAAAGTTGATCGTCGATTATGTTTTGACCGACCAGCCGCTCCCGCACTCCTTTACCTGGCTTAAAGCCATACCTGGTGAAGAATCACCTTCTTGGTTACTAGGTTGGTTAGCTGGCAGCACGATCTTGCTATTTCTAGCCAGTGAGGCAGTTCGCATTATTCAGAATTACGTTGGAAATGGCATCGGCAGTCGAATGGCGTACAGCTTGGGGGCAGTACTGTTCGATCACCTACAGCGTCTTTCTCTGGGTTTCCACGGTCAACAACCCACTGGCGATCTGATCAGGCGAGTGATGACTGATAGCCGCTGCATACAGGTACTGGTGATGAATGTCTTCCTCCCCATACTCACTTCCCTGGTCAGTTTGGTCGCGATGTTAGCCGTGATGTGGCAACTTGATCCCACCCTGTCACTGCTGGCACTGCTTGTTGCTCCACTGTTAGTTGTGCTGATCCGGTTTTTTAACCAGCCTATGACTGAACGTAACTACCAGCATCAACAGCTCGAAGGGGAGATCATGGCGCTGAGTGAGCAGGCGCTGACAGCAGTACCAATTGTTCAAGCATTTAGCCGTGAAGCCCACGAAGATAAGCGGTTCCGGAACCTATCTCGGCAAGTGATCCAAGCTCATTTGCGTGCTGTCCTCTCCCAGCTACAATTCAAAGTTAGCGTTAGCGGGGTAACAGCGATGGGCACAGCGGTAATGATGCTGATTGGGGGCTTTCAGGTTTTGGAGGGATCGCTGTCTTTAGGCAGCCTCCTCGTCTTCCTATCTTATCTCGCCTCCTTGTATGCGCCTATGGAAACCCTAGCCTACATTTCATCTGGTTTCGCATCAGCGGCTGCGGGTGCTCGCCGAGTCTTAGAAATGTTAGATGTCCAAGATCAGGTACAGGAGGAGACCGGAGCCAAGCCGTTGCCGCCGTGTCCCCCTGGAGTAAGGGGACAAATTCGCCTAGAGCGAGTCACCTTTGGCTACAAACCCGGTCACCCCATCCTCCAGGACATTACTCTGGAGGTGCAACCAGGAGAGACAATCGCTTTGGTAGGAATGACGGGAGCTGGGAAGAGCACCTTAGTTTCCCTGATCCCCCGCTTTTTCGACCCCTGGCAGGGTCGAGTCCTCTTTGACGGGGTGGACGTGCGCCAGGTGCAACTGAGCAGTTTGCGATCGCAAGTGACTATAGTGTTGCAAGATCCATTTTTGCTGCCACTGACGGTAGCAGATAACATTGCCTACGGGCGTCCTGGAGCTAGCTATGAAGAAATTGTGGCAGTGGCAAAAGCTGCCAACGCCGATGAGTTTATTAAACGGCTGCCCCAGGGCTACGATACCGTTATTGGCGAGCGAGGAGGCACCCTTTCGGGAGGACAAAGGCAGCGGATTGCGATCGCCACAATTTCTTCA
>NZ_JAAHGN010001015.1:0-2742 GCF_010672485.1 Moorena sp. SIO2C4
TAGATACCTACCGCTACCGGAACGTAATAACTAGCTTCTTGTAAACCAGAAGATTTTAGAGTATTTATTACTTCTTGGCTTGTCTTGCGATAAATTTGGACGATCACTTCATCAATCAAGCCTTGGCGTAACCAATACAACCAATTTTGAGAGTATTTTCTGTAGGAAAAACTTGGGGAGTTGGGAGAAAGAGATATAATTAAGTTAGGGTTAATTTTTTTAACCGCTTGGTAAATTTTACGGGTTAATTCTGTCATCACTCTGGCGTGATTTCCCAACTGAGTTGGAATGCCCCAATGATCGTCTAGTTGAATACCATAGAGATTGGGATAGTTCTTTGCAGCTTCAGTAAATAAATTAATGAAGTACTGTTGAACATCTGGGTGCTTTGGATTTAGCCACAGATGTTGATCGATAGCTTTTTCTCCTGTTGACGTCTTCAGGAGCCAATCGGGATGCTGTTTAGCAAATTTTGAATTAAGATGAAGCATCATGCCATGCTCATACCAAGCATAAATTTTTAAGCCTTGACGTTCACCTTCTTTGATGGCAGCTTTTAGGGGGTCGGTGAAGGGTAAAGTAATCCGGTTATTTTTGAGGGAATAGTTACTAGGATAGGTAGTTCCACCATTATAAACATCAACGTAAATTCGATTAAAATTCAGACCAGATAACTGGTGAAATACATTATCAGTTTGTCCTGTATAGGATAGAAAGTTGTTACCGACATGAGTTACCCAAATTCCTTGAATTTTATTGGTGCTTTTTGGGGTATGGCGAGGGGCAGGAATGATAGTGTTGACTCCTACCAGGACTACCACTCCTATTAACATCCAAGTTATAAATTTATTGAATTTTTTTATTAACGGAAATTTCATTAGTTAATTAGTAATTGGTAATAAGCTGTTCAGCATTTAAATTGGCATACCTAAATTACTCACAGGGAACAGGGAACAGGGAACAGCGATGCAGCGCGGTCTTGGGGGTTTCCCCCATGAGCGACTGCATCAAGACGGGAACAGGTAATAACCAAGTTAAATGCACATCAGCTTAGGCATTCAGCTATCAGCACTCAGCAGTCAGCTTTTGAAGCAAGGAAAACTAGGTACGAAAACTTAGGCATTTGGCTGAGGGGCACGAGTACATGAGTATTCATGGGACTTCCCTCAAGAATCACCAACGCCCAAATCACCAATGACCAATGACTAATGACTAATAACTAATGACTAATGACTAACGAGCTTCAATAGGAATATAGGGAGCATCGTGAGTGCCAGTGTAGACTTGAGTAGGTCTAAAAATTCGATTTACGGCTAGCTGTTCCTTCCAGTGAGCTAGCCAACCCGCAACCCGTGCGATCGCAAACACTGGTGTAAACAAGTCACTCGGAATACCCAGCTTCCGGTAAACTAAGCCAGAATAGAAATCCACATTGGGATAAATCCCCTTGTGGCTCAGTTTTTCTTCCACTGCTTTCTCCAACTCCAAAGCAATGTCGTAGTACTTGTCTGTGCCAGATTCCTTAAACAGTTGTTCCGCTAAGTTCTGAAGTATCGTTGCTCGCGGGTCTTTTACCTTATAGACTCGGTGACCACAACCCATAATTCGTTCTTTGCGCTGCAAGCGCTCCTCCAAGTAAGACTGGACATTGTCCACTGAGCCGATGGTTTCCAACATGGTAATCACTTCTTCATTCGCCCCTCCGTGTAACGGACCAGCTAGAGTTCCCACCGCTGATGCCACTACTGCATAAGGGTCAGTAAGAGTAGAAGCAGTCACCAGAGCCGAAAAAGTAGATGCATTGATAGTATGTTCGGCATGGAGGGTCAGGCAAACATCAAAGACATGAGCCTCTAGGGGAGTAGGCTCTTGCTCATTGAGCATATACAGAAAGTTAGCTGCATAGCTAAGATCATCCCGAGGGCGTACTGGATCGTCCCCTTTGCGCATCTGTTTAAATGCTGCTACCATGGTAGGAATCTTAGCCAACAGGCGAACCACGGCTTCCCGAATGTATTTTGGATTGTCTAGTGCCCGTTTGGAGTAAAACAGACCCAAAGCAGCAGCAGAGGCTTGTAGAGCATCCATGGGATGACCAGTTTCTGGAAAACATTTCATCATGTCCCGGATGCTATACTTGATCCGTCGGTGGAGGCGAACGTCCTCCTGGAATTCATAAAGTTCGTTCTTAGTAGGTAGCTCACCCCAAATCAGTAGATAGGCGGCTTCTAGGAAAGTACTGTTTGATGCGAGTTCTTCGATCCTAATGCCACGATACTCTAGTATTCCCTTCTGCCCATCAACGTAGCTGATACTGGATTGAGCTGCTGGAATGCCTTCTAAACCTGGCTGGTACTCGCAAGCTATCATGTTATTACCTACAGAATCTTCAGTCATCTCAGGCTAACTTACCAGAGATTATGTGGTTAAGTCTTCAGTGCTACAAAGATTATTTTTACTGTAATGACTATATTATAGCACTCTTTGACTTCTCTGACCCATGAATAGGAGGAGATTCCGAACCCCATCAATCCTGAAAGATTGCTATAGTAACCACTTAGGTGAGGTCAGCAAGAATAGCTCACTGCGACCGAAGGGCTTCCTAGTATTAGGAAGCTTTAACCCAATTACTCCAGCTTTTTTTAGCACTAGTTTTTGATTGGATACTCCCCACACCAACATTTCCGCCCAATTAGCTAAATCAGGTTGATGGCCAACTAGAGCTAAACGTCTTTGATCATC
>NZ_JAAHGN010001016.1:0-2741 GCF_010672485.1 Moorena sp. SIO2C4
TGACTCGACTTGCCCATGACTTGTTTGCACCAGCCACAGTAGAGGCCAAATCTCCCCAAGCGTTTGGGTCGTTTAAGACCAGAGTTCCGACATGCCCTGCCGTACTTAAGGCTCTTTCTAGGATGTTGATTGCAGCGTTGTGGTCTCTGTCGAGAGAACAAGCACACTGACAAACATGGGTTCTAGTTGATAGAGATTTTTTAACTACTTCACCACAATTAGAACAATTTCGACTAGTGCAGAGCCTTGGGTGCATGTCAGTTTTGTTAATCCCTGATTTAGATCCCCCGTTTCCCTTAATAAGGGGGACTTTTGAATCTAATTCCCCCCTTTTTTAAGGGGGGCTAGGGGGGATCTATTTACCTAATTACAAAGGTGACATGCTCCCCAGAGCCTTTCTTTTTTCGAGAAACTCGACGTTGATAGAACTTTAGACGCTTTTCCCCTTTTCGATAAAACCTAGGTAAGGGTACAGTATTGCTATTCGGTGTTGCTGGAACAGACTCATTGATATCGATCTGAAGGCAAAACTGAACATATAGCACTACCCATTAAAGTTAGGACATGGCTAAAAGCTGAAAACCTGTTGTAGTAAACTTTTGTCTTCTGACTTGTGACTTCTGACTTGCGCGTAGCGCTATAGTAACCATCGGCTCGACGGACTATCCTAACCCTCTTAATTAGCTTTTTGTCAAAGCGCCAGAAATTCCATGTTCCTTTGAGTTTGAGTTTTCCAATCCCTTTTTTGTCACTAAAAATGATTGACTTTTTATCTGGACATAATTTCCATCCAGAAGTCTTTTATTCAACTGATTGACAATGTTTTTTGAATCTAGGAAAACCTTTCTTTCCGGAAACTTTTTTCTTACAGTTTTCGTATAAACGGGCAATTGATGACCGGAGATGAAACCTTAGAATAGTGGAGCCTTTATAGGCGATAGGCTATGCAGATGCATGGTTAAAACTCATGAAATAAGGCTCCACTATTCTTACGGTAACTTCTAACCATGCTCGTTCAGCACTGGCGAGGGGGACCATAGAGTTCAATTCATTGGCAAACGGGAACTGATGAGCTAAGACAGTGCAATATTTGTTGAGGTCTAATTTCCCAACACCTTTATTGTCCATCCAATAGCGAATACAGCTATTGCGAACAATTTTAGCTGTTATCATCGCTTCTTCTATTGCTAAATATTGCTTTTGTTTGCCAATTGCCTTGAACTGTAAAACAATCATTAGTATCGACCTTTAACTACTAAAGTAGTCTACACTACACAAAGTAAAATTTCCGGAAATAGAAAAATATTTTTCTTACGGCGCGTCAAGCCGCTGTTAGCCTTCATCCCCGGTGATTAGACAGGGGGTTTTCGGCTTTGGGGGATTTTTATAATTTTTTGGTGCCATGGGTTTCTAATCTCAAATCCCGCTGACTAGTTTGCCTGTGGGAGGGACGCAATCAAAGGTTTACGCAGCCATGGATACAGGGTTTTTCGAACGTAAGCATTCAGCCGTCAGCCGTCAGCCGTGAGCTTTTAGCTCACGCTACTTGAGGTGCCGTCAGCCGTCAGCTGACGTAACAGAGATTAAAGCAATGCTTACTTGTTTTATTCAAAAGCACCTCAAGTAGCGTGCGTGGCACAGGCTTTGGCCTTGGCCGTTGGCCACGCTACGCGAATGGCCACGCTGTGCGAACGACGCTGAGAGGTAGCGCATTAGCTGATAGCTGATAGCTGATAGCTATTAGCTGATAGCTGATAGCTGATAGCTGATAGCTGATAGCTGAATACTTACTTTCGAACAGCGATTAACCGGAGTTTCAATCAGATCAAATTGCCTGTACCAAGGTAACTTTTTATACCCGTAACCCTTGACCGAACTCAAGGGTTACTCAATTAGACTTCACAGAACTTAGGATCAATTCCTGATTACTGACTCGTAGAGAGATTTTAGTTTTGCTGATATCTCCGGAGGGACAGCAGTTAACCGGATGTAAAAACTTCCCGGTTCTGCTGTTTTTTCTAAAACCTTGGCGTAGATATCCTCACTGGGTTGGTTCACATTATCTGGATCGAGTAAGTTGAGCTTAATATTACTTAGTGGCTCAGGGATAGCAGAGATTTCGCTGCTGTTAGCACGAAGCTTAGCTCCCTTACTTGAAATCTCTACTAAACGCCCAGTGTAGACCGAATTACTGATATGCTTTCCATCTAGAAAAGCATAATTAAATTGTAGATCAATTTTTTGGTTAACGTCGAAAAATGTTTCTTGCTGTTTGGGTAAAAATAGGTTATAATTATGCCCAATCCCACCCACTTCATAGATAGTAATTGGCTGTTTAATTCCCTTGGGTTTTACCTGTTTTTGACCGTCAATTCTTAAAAATTCGCCAGTTTCTTCCAAAGTGGAAGGAGAAATCATAACTTGACCACCAGTTGTATAAGATTCGATCCGGTAAGTCAGGTTGACAGCGCTGCCAATGACACTATATTTGGTGCGTTTTTCGGAACCAATATTCCCAAGCACAACCACACCGGTATTGATACCGATGCCCATTTCCAGTTTTGGATAGCCCAACTGCTCGATTTCTTCATTGACACTGGTCATGGCTAACTGCATCGCTACTGCACAAGCCACTGCTCTGTGGGCATCATCCTCTTGGAGGGTGGGAGCACCAAAAAGCACTAAAATCCCATCCCCGATCAACTCGTCGATAGTTCCTTGATAAGCAGTAATCACATCCG
>NZ_JAAHGN010001017.1:0-2731 GCF_010672485.1 Moorena sp. SIO2C4
ATTGATTGCTCATGAATTGACCCATGTGGTGCAGCAAACTGGTAGTACAGTACAGCGATCGCAATCGCAGAAGATTGGAAGAGTCTTCGACGAAGTAAAGCAGTTATCTTCTCCAGTCATTCAGAGAGCTCAGGCATGGACACGACGGGCAGATGATAACTTTGACAGCTTTGTCTTAGAGCTAGACAAACTTGTAAATAATCTTGCCGACAATATCCTAAAAAATCCCCTCAGAATTCCAGATGTAGATGGTTACACAAAACGATGGATAGCTCTAGTTACATCATTTACGGATACATACAAGATGAGTGGCAGCTTGGATGATGCCCTTAAAAAGGAGCCATTCATTTATGCATCCTACGGTTATGCAGTTGAATCCCTAACTAATGCTTCAATAAAAACAAACAAACTTGACCCCTATCTGCCAACAGGAATGCAGATTGTACTTCAGGGGACACGGGGTCATACTCGACCAGATCTTGTTATTAAGGAGCAATTAACTGACAAGGATATCGCTTGGTTTGACATTACAGCATCACAAAGCGAGGCACACATAGATCAGAAGACAGGTAGTGGTTGGTCTAATCGCCCATATGTGGCTGAGGTAACCTATCCGTCTTTAACTAGGAAAAGTCTTGAGGAATTAGCTGACGCAGTGCTTAAAAATCATCTATCACCTCAGGAATTGGAAGACTTGAAAAAACTTGTGGAAGCACATAAATTTGAACAAGATAAGCAATTAAATAAGGCAGCTGACTTAGTTAAGCAAGCAGTAGACTCGGTGCAATATCAAACAAATATGGCAAAGAGAAGGACAGAATTTGAAACAGAAATGGCACGATTGCTTGGCGAAACGAAGAAATTGCGTCCGCAAGAGGCAAAAGGATGGATTACTGTGGTACATTCTAGGTTAGGTTACTCCTACACCAAACTTGCCGCAGAAGCTGGTTACAAAGGTGAAACCGCCAGAGGACCCAATACAGAGCGAGCAGCGAGTATTATATATAGTCTATGATCAAACATGATTACGCCTCGCTTAGGATATTGCTCTGTCTAGAAAGTTGTATCTGGAGCCAGCAGTTCTTGACTAACTAACCTGCGGAATGTGGAATTACTCCACTAAGTGTTTCCCTAAAACCTAACACCTTAATAATGCGATCGCATAAGCGCGGAAGCTGAGGCCTTTCGGCCACGCTTTGCGAACGCTTCCGGAGCGTAGCGTGGCCTACGGCCAATCGCTTTTGTCGGGTGGGCAAATGGACATAATTCCGGATTCAATTGCCAAACTCTCATTATTTGCCCACCCTACGCTACTGTGGAACGGGCAACCCTACTGTGGAACGGGCATCTTGCCGTGGAATGGGCATCTTGCCCGTTAAAATCTTCCGGCGGGCAGGATGCCCGTTCCACTCCTATTAATCCCGCCCCTCAGCAATGCCAAAAAATAAGTAGTCCCCGGTATAATTTGAATATATCTGTCAAAAATTAGGGCTTATGAATAAGAGTGACTTAGGGGAAATTGAACGTGCTGTCAGTCAACTTTCTAGGGAGGATCTAGCCAAATTTCGGGCTTGGTTTGCAGAATTTGATGCAGCAAATTGGGATCGACAATTTGAGACAGATGTTGCGGCTGGTAGACTTGATGCCCTAGCAGATAAAGCACTGAAAGATTCACGACAAGGAAATTGTACTGATTTGTGAAACATCTTGCTACACCTGATTTTTGGTATTCTTATCGACACCTACCATCGTAAATCCAAGAACTTGCCGATAGATGTTATGAGTTGCTCAAACAAGATCCTCGATATCCCTCACTACATTTCAAGAAAGTAGGTCGGTTTTGATCAGTTCGAGTAGGTTTACATTACAGAGCGATTGCGGTGGAAAAGGATAATGATCTAGTTTGGTTTTGGATCGGAACACACGCCGAATATGACAAAATATTAGGCTCAAAGTAGCGTACGCCTAGACTTGTAGTGCTTAGGCTCAAGTCCGGTGGGCAAATGGACATGATTCCTAATTAAATTGCCAAACTATCATAATTTGCCCACCCTACCCCTGAGGTTAGCAAATCCACTACCGTCTACCCTGTTGTTAATTGGTTTATCGGTTAAAATTGTAGAGCAAGTCAAAAAAATCTTAACCTGCTGAATAGGTGACAAGCAAGACCGATCGCCTGATTTTGTAGGGTGGGCAAATGGGCATCAGAGCTGATGAAATGATCAAATTCTCAAAATTTGCCCACCCTACCCCTACTGGCACAATTGGAGACAACCCTGAAATGGTACAATCACAACCAAAAATACTGACATTGGAGGAGTTTCTGAAACTACCGGAAACAAAGCCTGCTAGTGAGTACCTTGATGGAAAAATTATTCAGAAGCCCATGCCTCAAGGAAAACATAGTCGTCTTCAAGGAGAACTAATACCCGCAATCAATAGTTTGGTAAAAGCTAAAAAAATTGCTTGCGCTTTTCCTGAATTACGTTGTACCTTTGGGGGTCGCTCAATAATACCTGACATTTCAGTATTTCTTTGGAACCGAATTCCCTGTGATGATAATGGAGAAATTGCCAATGTATTTAACCTGACTCCAGATTGGACTATTGAAATCTTATCTCCAGACCAAAGTCACACAAAAGTAACCAAAAATATTCTTCATTGCCTCAAGCATGGAACCCAGATCGGTTGGTTGATTGACCCAGAGGAAAAAACTGTGTTTGTTTACCAT
>NZ_JAAHGN010001018.1:0-2728 GCF_010672485.1 Moorena sp. SIO2C4
TTGACATTTTTATGGCGCTCGCGGGATATTCCCGAGAGCTTTGGGAGATACCCCCTGGATGCTATTGCATCTTGCCTTGGCGATCCTTGGTCTATCTTGGTAGACTTTGGTAGCTAAAAAGTATCGGGATATAATTGGTTGTATTACTCATCCAGTTGTAGTTGCGAGCCAAGAAATTCGCCACGATCACAGCATCAGTGCGGGGGTTAGTGGACAGTATCAAAAACTTGTCCAATATCTACCATAAACTGCCAATCATTGGTAGTATTGACCGATGAGTTGAGTCCTACTTCGTAAGGCGGTCGAACTTACGGGATTATCCAAAAATAAATTGAGGAAGTACGCAGATAATGGCACAATTGATTCACTCACAACAGAAGGGGGGCATAGATTGTTTGACGTTGAAAACTACATCAAGCAATCAAAACCCAAGCATGATTACACAATCTGCTACTGTCGGGTCAGCTCAACAAAACAACGAGATGACCTTGACAGGGAAATCGCCTATATGCACTCACTCCCAGACTGCGAAATCATCAAGGACATCGGATCGGGGCTTAATTTCAAAAGATTTGGGCTTAAAACCATACTGGATAGACTTATGCGAGGAGATCAATTCACGCTTATTGTTGCCTGTAGAGACAGACTCGCCCGGTTTGGGTTTGAACTTGTACAGTACCTGGTCGAATCCAACGGTGGAAAAATCGTGGTTCTCGACAACCATGAAAGTTGCCTACACTCAGAGCTGGTCGCGGATCTTCTCTCCATTGTTCACCTCTTCAGCTGTCGAGTCCATTGACTCAGGAAGTACGGTAAAAAAATCAAAGAAGATCAAGATTTACCTTGATAAAAGCCAGAAACAGATGGTTAATCAATGGCTTGGAGTTTCCCGTTATGTTTTTAATAAGACCGTCGAGATACTTCAAGATGGCTCAGTAAAGGCTAACTGGAAACGGATCAAGACTGAGATTCTTAACAATCTCCCTGAGTGGTGCAAGGCAGTGCCTTATCAAATTAAGTCTATAGCGATTAAGGATGCCTGTACCGCCATCAGGGAAGCCAAGAAAAAATACCAGAAAACTGGGCAGGTCAATCGAGTTCGGTTTAGGTCTCGCAAAAACCCCGTCCAGTCTTGTTATATTCCTAAATCGGCTGTTACAGCTATTGGTATTTATCGCACAAAATTAGGCGAGTTAAGCTTTACTGAATCGCTACCAGATCACATTTGTGATTGTCGATTAACTAGCACCAACGGGAACTATTATCTAGTAGTTCCCTACAAAGCAGCCCCAAAAAAAGCCGAGAATCAAGGTAGGGTGGTTGCGCTCGATCCCGGTGTGAGAACCTTTTTGACATTCTTCAGCGAAAACTCTGTAGGGAAGATTGGTGAAGGAGATTTCTCTGGCATCCAACGCCTATGTGCTCACCTAGACAAGTTGGTTGGTAAAATCAGCTTTTCTAAAGGAAAGCAAAAGCGAAGAATGAAAAAAGCTGCCAGAAGAATGACTATCAAGATACAGAATCTAGTCAATGAACTGCATCACAAGGCGGCCAGGTTTTTGGTTGACAACTTTGATGTGATTTTACTCCCTACGTTCGAGACATCCCAGATGTCAAAACGTGGGAGTCGCAAGATTCACTCAAAGACTGTTCGCAATCTGATGAACTTGGCTCACTACAGGTTCAAGCAGTTCCTCAAGCACAAAGCTTTCGAGACTGGAAAGCAAGTCCTGGATGTGTGCGAAGCCTACACCAGCAAAACTGTCAGTTGGACAGGTGAGCTGGTCAAGATTGGTAGCAGCAAAATTATCAAATCAAAAGTTGATGGTCAGAGAATGGATCGAGATCTAAATGGCGCTCGTGGAATATTTATACGAGCTTTGGTAGATACACCCTGGATGAGAAATCATCTTGCATTGGCGGGCTAATATTTGCTTTTGGTAGATATTGGTAGCTAAAAAGTATCGGCTATTGATATGCACTGGCTATTAGGCTCCAATCCTATGGCTAGGGTTTTTTGATTAACTGCTAACCCTAGCTATAACTTTGATCACAAGTCGCAATCAAAAGTATTACTTCCTCATCTTCCCTATCCTCACCCTCTTCACCCTCTTCTTCCTTGTCCCCTGGTGCCTTTTCCCTGTATCAGTTAACCTTTGCCCCCTACCATGATTTCAGTATTTGTCATCGCTAAGCGTTCGATAACTTGCTCAGCAGTGATCAAGCGTTTTAGGACAACTTGACCAATAGTTTTTGCTGACTCAGGTGAAGTGTTAGGCATGGGTTTGACTTCAACCATAACCACAAGGTCTTCAACCTGATAGAGCCACAATTTTTCTCCTTGCTCTAGGATAGAAAGGTTCATTTGCTTAATTTCTGGCAGGCGTCGCCAAGCGTTTTCGTTCCAAAGACCTCCAAACTCCCAAACGCGCCCGACTATCCAGCCTTCCGATAAAAAGAAATATTTCACGTTGCTCTTCGCTAATCCTGCTCTATATTTCTATTTTCCACTCAAATTGAATTTTTCAGCTTAAATTGACGATTTAATTCAAATTTTATGCAACAACTGCAATTGGTGAATTTCAGGACTTACGCACCAAGCTTGGGGTGCATCTCATCTTTGTAAAAAAGAAGGGAAGTGCCGGAAGTGTCGGAAGCGTGGGGATTTTAGGGAGGGTGGGTAGTGTAGGCAGTTTGGGAATTTTATTAGAATTTTTGTTTAATTGCA
>NZ_JAAHGN010001019.1:0-2716 GCF_010672485.1 Moorena sp. SIO2C4
TTCTTTCATCCCCTCCTCTGAAATTTCCACATCCAAATGGCCGAGAGTAACACTACCAGCATCAGCATCACCGGGAGCACGCCCTGAACGTAACTGCACTGACTCAAACCGGGGGTCATCTTTGAGAGCTAGTTGCATGGCTGAACCAGCCCGATTCGTCATTTCCAGAGAGACACCGGGATAAAGAGTGAAAGCATTCACAAGCGATCGCTCCTGAAACTCTGGTAAAAAGACTCGTCCTAGAGAGGTAAAAATAATTATAGAAGCGACAAACCCGGCTACTGCTGTTAGCAAAACTAGACTGGGAGCATGAAGAGAAAACCGAATTAATGGCTGATATAGTTTTTTAGAAAAGCGCGCTACCCAAGTTTCTTCTTCCGGTAACTGTACAGTAGCAAGCAAGAAAGCACACAAAGCTGGACTCAGGGTCAGGGCTACAAATGTAGAGGCAAAAATTGATACGAGATAGGCTACTCCCATCGGTGCAAAGATACGACCTTCAACACCAGTAAGGGTGAAAATTGGTGCGAAGACTACAGCGATAATTACTGTAGAAAACAGCACACTCACTCGCACTTCCACTGAAGTGTTATAAACCACCTGTAATGGGTTGAGGGGATTTCCTGCTTGCTGATTTTTCCGTAATCCCCGATAGCAATTTTCCATGTCCACAATCGAGTCATCCACCACTGACCCAATTGCTACAGCTAGTCCTCCCAGAGTCATGGTATTAATTCCCAAACCAAAGAGATTGAGTAGCATCATCCCAATCAACAAAGACAGAGGAATGGCGCTGAGGGTAATAATGGCAGTGCGCCAGTTCATCAAGAACAGAAACAGAATAATAGAAACAATGATGATGCCATCGCGCAAAGCATTCCTGACATTTTTAATTGAGGCATCAATAAAATCGGATTGGCGAAAGGTAACAGTAACCTTGACATTCTCCGGCAAACCCTCTTTAATTTCCTCCATGGCTGCTTCTACGGCTTTAGTAACAGTAGGAGTATCAGCCAGGGGCTGTTTGTTAACTAGCACCACAATCGCTTTTTTTCCATCCAAGCTACCATCACCCCGCTTCAATGCAGCACCAATTCGGACATCGGCGATATCAGAAAGCAGCAATGGTGTGCCATTACGTGCCACTACCACCGATTGTTCTAAATCCTCTATTGACTCAACTCGTCCAATGCCTCGAATTAATAGTTCCTTGTCTGGACTAATCAGAAAGCCACCCGCTGCATTAGTATTTGCTGCTGCTGCTGCTTCGGTAACTTCTGCTAAGGAAACATCAAAAGCGGTTAACTTGGCAGGGTCAACCAGTACCTGATACTGACGTACATCTCCCCCATAGGCAATTACCTGAGTTACCCCCGCTACTGCCAATAATTGGTTGGTAATATCTCGGTCAACCAATCGACGCACAGCCATTAGGTCAATTTCAGAGGGGACATCTCCTGTCTCTACATCTTCGTCAATGGTAAAAGCGTAGGAAAGAATGGTACCAATGGGCGAGGAAAGGGGAGAAATTTGCGGTGATTCTACTCCTTCTGGTAATCTGGCAGCAGCTTGTTGTAATCGTTCAGTTACTAACTGGCGAGCTTGATAGATATTAGTATCCCATTTGAAGATAACTTTTACTACAGAAATGCCCACTCCCGAAGAGGATCGTACTGTAGTCAATCCAGGAATGCCATTGATCGCACTTTCGACAGGCATTGTAACTAAAGATTCCACTTCTTCTGGAGCCAATCCCGGCGCTTCCGTTTGAATTTCAACTTGGGGAGGAGCAAAATTGGGAAATACATCTAAGGGCATTTGGGAAACAATGCCAAATCCCCAAACTGTGACGATGATAGCGCCAATTACAACTAGCCAGCGTCGAGCAATAGACCACTTCAGGATCGAGTTAAGCATTTTGGTCTTACCTACAGCCTTGCTGATTATTGCCTGTTTACGAAACTATTAGGAATGGCCGAATCTAAATAGCCATCCCCATTGCTCTGGGCATTTCCTTTTACATCAGCAGTGGGATGATAGCTATTATTGGTCAGCCCATCGGAAATTTCTATAGGTGCTGGTCTTGATTGTGAAGCAGTGCGGCGTCCGAGCATAAAAGCACCAGCTGTAATTACCCCTCCTACAGGAAAAACCCACCACCAGGGTAGGCTAGCAACATTAACATTAGTCGATGTTGCCTTATGATTATGTTCTTCTTGGTCATGTTCATGATCATGTTCATGGTGATCAGCTTTAGAGCCACCCCTTAGGGATTGGGCATACAACATCACCCCGCCTTCAGCCACAATCTGGTCACCTTCAAATAAACCATTCTTGACTTCTACCAAATCCCCAAAAGTTGAACCAAGAGTAAGTTCTACAGGTTCATAGAAGTTCTGACCATTTTCTACATAAACCAGTTGTTTACCATTAGCATCCACCAAAGCATCTTGAGAAATCGCTAAAGTAGCTACACTGGTTTTATCAGTAAGAATATTTAATTGAGCAAACATTCCTGGTTTTAGTTGCCCTCCAGGATTATCCAACTTTACCCTCACTGGCACTACTCGTGTCTGACCTGCCACGATAGGGTCGATTTGGGTAACTTGACCTGTAAAAGTCTGATTAGGCAGACTAGAAACTTCTAATCTGACCTTCTGACCTATTTTTACCTTATATAAATCTTTTTCATAAATATTAGCAGTTGCCCAGACTT
>NZ_JAAHGN010000102.1:0-11638 GCF_010672485.1 Moorena sp. SIO2C4
CCATACCAATCCCTTGGTCTAAATATAACTGGGCTTTGGAAAACACCGCCAGACGACGCAAGTCGATGTGAGCTTCATCGTAGCTGTAAAAACCGGCAACATGACCTGGTAGCATTCCCGAATAGGGAGTGTGGGCATTGTCGGTAATCAGGGTTATACGGACACCAGGCAGAGGTTTCATGGCAAACTTTTTGAGAGCGATCGCATGGCTGTGACCACCGCCAACTAAGACTAAATCTGTGGTGATCGGTTGAGGAGCTGCCTGCATGAGACCCGTTGAAAAAATTGAAAAAGCTGTCTTCAGTTTATCTAAATTTTGGTTCAATAAAACCCACATGCCAGACTTGACAGTGTCATACGTAATAATCAGGCTTTATCTGTGGCTTATCAAACACCGATAGCGCCAAATTTAATATTTAGCAAAATTAACTATTTATAGGTAAAAAAAATCGCCAAGCTACACAGAATTAGCGTATTACTTTAATACTACAACTTGATCGGCGGAATCTGGGATAAAAAAATTAAATTTTTACCTTAGCCAAAGTATAATCTTCACAGTTTGATGATCAAGAAAAAAAACAATGAACAAAAAAATCTTACTAGGTTTTATTTTAGTCCTATTACTACCGGTTACTGCCTGTGCCCCTAGCTCCGATTCTACATCTTCGTCTGGAAATGGGGCTAAGGTTCAATCTTTTACCACTGGAGCAATCCCCGATCAAGATCCTGAAAAGTTACAGCGACTCTACGGCAAGCTTGCAGCTTACCTAGAAGCAGAGTTAAAGGTTCCGGTAGAATACAAGCCTGTGATTGACTATGCAGCAGCGGTAACAGCTTTTCGGGTGGGGGACTTGGATCTGGTCTGGTTTGGTGGACTGACTGGGGTTCAAGCACGGTTACAGGTAGAAGAGGCTGAAGCGATCGCTCAACGGGATATTGATGCTGAATTTCACACCGTTTTTATCGCCAATAAAAGCAGTGGGATCAAACCCATTAAGAACATTAAAGATTTAAAAGTTTTGAAAGGTCATACCTTAACCTTTGGCAGCGAGTCATCTACCTCTGGACGCTTGATGCCCCAGTATTTTCTCCAACAAGCAGGGGTAACCTTAGATGATTTTCAAGGTGAAGTTGGGTTTTCCAAATCCCACGATGCCACCATTCAATTGGTTGAGGCAGGGAGCTACAAGGTAGGAGCCTTGAACGAACAGGTCTGGAAGAGTCGCGTTGCAGCTGGAAATGTGGACTTAAAAAAAGTAGAGTTGATTTGGCGAACTCCAGCTTACTATGATTATCACTGGGTGATTAATCCTAAAGTCAAAGAACGCTACGGGGATGATTTTGTTGAGCGGGTTCAAGCCGCCTTGTTAAAGCTAGATCCTAATGTTCCCGAGCAAAAAGAAATTCTTGACTTATTTGGAGCTACTAAATTTATTTCTACAAAAAATGACAACTATTCCGAAATTGAGGCAATTGGACGGAAAATTGGCAAGATTAAGTAAATAAGCTGATCTGCATTTAAATTGGTTATTCCCCGTTTCTTTATCCGCAGATCCGCTGTTCCCTTTGAGCACTTTAGGTGACGTTGCGTCAGTCAAGGAATGAAGTTGTTGAATCTTAGCGCTGAATAGGAGTAGGCTGGGCATCCTGCTAGCCCGAAAAGATCCGGTGCGTTTACAGTCGTCGAATTAAATTCGCCACCGGTCGCACCGCCAGGAACACGGAAGATGCCCATTCCACAAAACTATTCAAATCATTCCATTATTAAGCAACGCCAAATGCTGAAGAGCTTATCACTAATCACCAATGACTAAAATTCCTATCTTTGAACTCAAACAGGTATCCCAGCAATTTGGCCAGTTTCGGGCATTGACTAACCTTAACCTCAAGATTTATCCTGGGGAACGAGTTGCCCTAGTCGGGGCGAGTGGTGCAGGTAAAAGTACTTTGATCCGCCTGCTCAATGGCATCTTACTCCCCAGTAAAGGAGAAGTCTGGGTCTTAGGTCGTAATCTAGCTAGAATCTCCCCGCGCCAATTGCGTCAGGTACAGCGTCGCCTTGGCACCGTTTACCAACAGTTCAATCTAGTCAATAACCTCCGGGTGATTCATAACGTTAATGCGGGTCATTTAGGACGCTGGTCATTGATGAAAGCCCTTGTTTCTTTATTGTTTCCCCAAGAGGTAGACACTGCTCTCAAGGCTTTAGCTCAGGTAGGAATTCCCGAAAAGCTTTATGCACCCACCGAGGAACTGTCTGGAGGACAGCAACAACGGGTTGCCTTAGCTAGAGTGCTGGTGCAAAATCCTGACGTGATTCTTGCTGATGAACCGATTTCTAACCTGGACAGGCAAATGAGTCGGGAAATTATGGATTTGCTCAAGGAGATAAGTGAAACCGGGGGAAAGACATTAGTAACTAGTCTCCATTCTCTCGAATTCGCCTGCAGTCATTGCGATCGCTTGGTGGGATTGCAACGGGGACAGATTGTCTTTGATGTTCCTCCAGGGGTTTTGTCTCAGACCATGATCGACAAATTATATGCTACAGAAACTGATCTGATCAATGTATAGTTTTCAATTTTCAGGAACCGTTCCGTCTCAACTTATATAGCACTCGGAGTAAAGTTTAAGACACACTATACCAAATTCGGTTATTATAGGTTATTTACCTAAATCCTCAAATCAATTCTAGGCAAAGACTTTGATTGTTTTGAATATAGTATTATTAAACCTGATTTAGTATTAGACATCTCTAAATAATCTTTAATAGAGTCACAGCAATCAGACTAAGCGGGTCAACAATTGATTAAAAATTGAACCTTATTAACGATGGTAGCGGTACCAAAGTATTGATTTTAACTCCCGAAGCCTTGACTACAACCTAGCTAAATCATTACATCTTTCCCACTACCATTTTTACCATTTATCTATGGCTAATTATGTCCATTAAACTCTATTTTTATGGGGTGATGGTATTCTATAAATATCTATTTGTGTTCGCTGTTAACCGTTTTATGTTTCCTGTTACTTTATCCACTGTTCCCTTGAAACCAAAATACTATTAAACTAATATACTTCCGTTGCAATAACTTAGATGACTCAACGTTTATCTCGTCCACCATTACTGAATCGCAGCCTGCTGTGGGGAATTTGTTTTGTCATTTTTATCGGGATGGCGGTTGTTAAAGCTGGTATCTTTGAGCAAGATCTTGTTAATCTGGGAGGATTTTACCAACTCTTGCGATTCTTGCGGGCGAGTTGGCACCCCGAAATGAGTCCTGAGTTTCTGCACCTGACCTTGAAGGCTACCCTCACGACCCTAGCTTATGCCGCCTGCGGCACTTTCCTGAGTATCTTGCTCGGCGTGGTGGCAGGAGTGATCACCTCCCAGGTTTGGTGGTTGACAGTCTTGCCTCACTGGACTCTGCGACAACCCATCTGGCTGGGAATTCGGGGACTGCTGGCCTTCCCCAGAGCGATTCATGAGATGATCTGGGGGGTTTTTTTTGTCAGTATCTGGGGTTTAGATCCTCTGGCGGCCATTATGGCCATCGCCATTCCCTATGGGGCAATTGTCGCGAAGGTCTTCTCAGAAATTCTGGATGAAACGCCCCGAGGTGCTTTGATGGCATTACTCAGTAGTGGCGTGTCCCCCTTGATGGCCTTTCTTTACAGTATCATTCCGCAAGCCTTTTCAAATCTCCTGTCTTACACCCTCTATCGCTTTGAGTGTTCCATTCGTTCAGCTACTGTACTTGGGCTGGTTGGGGCTGGTGGATTGGGCTATGAGATTTTGCTGAGTTTACAGTCTCTTCGTTACGAACAACTATGGACATTTTTCTATGCCCTAGTTTTATTAAGCGCTGTAATTGACATCAGTAGTGTCATCTTGCGTCGCCGGATTAATTTAAGAGTAGTTTTAATTTTAGTGGCCTTGTGCTGTTTGGGGTTTTTGTATGTCAGTCCTGATGTGAGCAAGTTTTGGTCTCCCCGAACTCAAAAACTCTTGGGTGAGATTGCCCAAGCATCATTTCCCCTCGATTTTAAGGCTGTGCCCTTGTCGCAGCTGTGGAAGTTATCACTACAAACTCTAGTTATGTCTGTCCTGGCCAGTGCTGGTTCTGGTCTTGGAGGGATTGTTCTGTCTTTTCCGGCAGCCCATAATTTTTTGCTACCAGGGGGATTGCTCAATCCCAGTCCAAAAGCGTCCCGATTAGCTGGCTTACAAGGCTGGTCTATCCTAGTATTCACCAGGATCATACTACTGTTTTGCAGAGCTATTCCTGCCCCAATTTGGGCATTAGTGGTGATGTTTGTCATGTTTCCGGGAGTTTTACCTGGTGCGATCGCCCTAGGATTGCATAATATCGGCATCCTTGGCAGGTTGATGGCAGAAATGAATGAAAATTTGGAAAAGCCTCCTTTAGAAGCCTTAAAAGCACAAGGAACTCCAGGAGCACTCTTGTTTCTCTATGGGATATTCCCGATGAATTTACCTCGTTTTCTGGCTTATATTTTCTATCGCTGGGAGGTGTGTATGCGAGAGACGGTCATTGTAGGATTAGTTGGGGCTGGAGGATTAGGGGTATTGTTGACCGAACAACTGAGCAGCTTTGATTATCCGAGTGTGGGGATGACGCTGGTTTGTTTTGTCTTTTTGACTTTTTTCGTTGATGGGGTGAGTGCTGCCGCTAGAGAATCGATAACTCCTCATAAATCTCTAAAGTAGTAATGCGATTAAGCTTCTGCCTTACTGGCGTTGCACAATAACGGGATGATGTACCTATTTGTCGAAGGAAGTTTGAACTGTAGACTATAAGCCACTTTTAGTTATGTGCAAAAAATGGTAACATCCCACAAATGTGCAACGGCTCCTCACTAACCTAAAGCTTGGGCAAGATCTTCTAGTAGATCATCAGTATGTTCAAGACCAACAGACATCCGTAACAGATTGTCTGGGGTTCGGGTACCAGGAAATTCCATGGAAGCACGATGTTCAACTAAACTCTCGACACCTCCCAAGCTAGTGGCTCGTGTAAATACTTTCACCTTGCCAGTAAAGGCAAAGGCATCTTCCCTGTTTCCTTTAACTTGGAAAGAAATCATACCCCCAAACAAGTTCATCTGAGCAGCAGCAATTCCATGTCCTGGATGGTTTGGTAATCCCGGATAATGAACAGCTTCTACTTTGGAGTGTTCTTCTAAAAACCGTGCCACCTTCAAGGCATTTTCTGAATGAGCTCTCATGCGGTAGGGCAAGGTCTGAATGCTCCGCAGGAGTAACCAACAGTCGAAAGGGGCGGCTACTGAACCGCCAGCCATCTGAATTGTTTTAATTTTGTGAAAAAATTCATCCTTAACCTTAGTAATCACGGCACCTCCTAAGACATCACTGTGTCCACCGAGATACTTGGTTGTGGAGTGGATAACCAAATCTGCCCCCAACTCCAACGGACGTTGGCTAATCGGTGTTGCCCAAGTGTTATCGCAAACACAATAGACATTATGGTGATGGGCAATATGGGCAATCTTGCTGATATCAGTAATCCTTAACATTGGATTGGAAGGCGTTTCTATCCAAATCAGCTTGGTGTTGGGTTGAACTGCTTCCATCACTGTGGTAGGATTAGCCATGTCTACAAAAGTGACCGCCAAATTCCAAGGGCCAAAAACTTCTCGCAAGAGAAACCCAGTTCCTGTGTAACTATCTATAGGTGCCACTACATGGTCTCCAGGGGACAAAGCCTGGAAGATACTCAAGGTAGCCGCTGAACCAGAAGAAAAAGCGGCGGCTGCTGCTCCCCCCTCCAATTTAGACAGGCATTTCTCCAGACTATCCCGATTCGGGTTATTGTCTCGACTGTAGTTATAACCCTGAGGGTAGCTGCCGTCTGGATGACGTTCAAATGTAGTAGATAGATAAATTGGGGACACTACTGCCCCTGTGGCTGAGTCAATATTATGGCCAGCATGCACTGCCAGTGTCTCAATTTTCATGCAACCTTTTGCTCAAATCACTGATAATACCTTTTCATAGGGAAGACGCCACATCATATATATCTATATATATAGAATATAGCGTTCCTCATACTTATGAGGTAAAGTCAATTTTCTTCCGCCCTTATTAAGGGTGGCAAGGGGGGATTCGTACTCCGTACTCCCTACTCCGTACTCCCTACTCCCTAGTCCCTATTCCCTAAAACCCAGGACTTTGTACCTCACCCAATTGAAAACTACTATATATAAATGTTGGCCATATCATTCCGCATTAATCCGGTCTACGTTGTGTGATTGACTACATAAGACTTGCTGATCACTCACAATAGGGGTAAAACTTAATCAAAACCGATATTCACTAAGGTTTGTTGCCAAATTGCCAATACGATCAGAAAAATTTACCAATCGTTTTAATTAGGTTGAGTTACTTATAGGCTTCCCATTGCCCCGGTATGATAGGGGAGTTGTTGGTAATTATAAAAAAATTGTGAAAAAAATTACACTCTTAGGTTCCACTGGCTCAATAGGTACCCAAACTCTCGATATTGTTAATCAATACCCCGAGCAATTCCAGTTAGTGGGATTGGCAGCTGGGCGCAATGTGGAAATGTTAGCCGCTCAAATTCGGCAATTTCGACCGATGATTGCCGCAATTCGTGATCAAGAGAGATTGCCAGAACTCAAAGCAGCAATTGCTGACCTTGACCCCCAACCTATTCTTTTAGGGGGCGAAGCTGGAGTGGTAGAAGTGGCACGCTATGGTGATGCGGAAGCTGTAGTTACTGGCATTGTCGGCTGTGCGGGTTTGTTGCCTACTATTGCTGCTATTGAAGCGGGTAAAGACATTGCTTTAGCGAATAAAGAAACTCTAATTGCAGGTGGTCCAGTAGTACTACCCTTAGTTGAAAAGCATGGTATTAAGCTGCTACCAGCTGACTCAGAACATTCGGCCATTTTTCAGTGTCTTCAGGGAGTGCCAGCAGGGGGATTGCGGCGGATTATCCTAACTGCATCTGGGGGGGCTTTCCGAGATTGGTCCGTAGACAAGTTAGCTTCAGTGAAGGTGGCTGATGCCCTGAAGCATCCCAACTGGTCAATGGGACGTAAAATTACTGTAGACTCTGCCACCCTGATGAATAAGGGATTGGAAGTGATTGAGGCTCACTTCCTGTTTGGCATGGATTATGACCACATCGACATTGTGATCCATCCCCAGAGTATTATTCACTCCCTGATTGAACTGCAAGATACCTCAGTATTAGCTCAGTTAGGTTGGCCAGATATGCGCTTACCTTTACTCTATGCCCTCTCATGGCCGCAACGGATCTATACCGATTGGGAACCACTAGATTTGGTGAAAGCTGGTAATTTGACTTTTAGGGAACCGGATCATCAGAAATATCCCTGTATGGGCATCGCTGATGCGGCTGGTCGGGCTGGGGGGTCGATGCCAGCGGTATTGAATGCAGCTAATGAACAGGCAGTTGCCCTATTCCTAGAGGAGAAAATTGGTTATTTGGATATTCCTCGTTGTATTGAATCTGTATGCGATCGCCACCAAGCTGATAACTGTTCCAATCCTTCCTTAGACGATATATTGGCAGCAGATCAATGGGCAAGACAGGAAACTATAGCTGCTAGTAAGTTGCTCAGGGATTCGATCACTTTGCCACAGCCTGTCGCTTCAACAAGCCCTTGAGTGGGTCTAATCCCTGCTTAAAAATCCAAAAAAGTTTTGGGAACAGTCGCGCATAGCCCCGACGTTAAGGGCTAGTTCAGTCGGGGTAGTTTAGGCTATCAATATGGAGCAATTCACCTCACGTTATACCCATCGGGTTAGCGTGAGGTGAATTGCGGTCAGAAGCTTAGTTCTACTCAAGTGGCATTCCTGGATAGAATTATGTTATAATTTAAATATGCTGACACTAACCTACGAGTACAAACTGATTCCTTCCCAAAAACAAATCGCCGTCATTGAAGATATATTGGCGGTTTGCCGAAAAGTGTGGAATTACGCTTTAAGGGAACGAAAAGATTGGTACAAAAGTCGAAAGTGTGCAGTTAATTATTGTTCATTACAGCATGAATATATAATTCCAGTAGATCAGCCATATCCTAAATACAAAATACAAGCTGCTAATTTAACTAAAGCCAAAAAAGCCAATCCTGAACTCAAAAGAATAAATGCTCAGGTCTTACAACAAGTTTTAAAGACTTTAGATCGAGCATTTAAAAACATGAAAGAACAAGGATATGGTTTTCCTAGATTTAAAAATCCAGATCGGATGCGATCGTTTGTATTTCCTCAATTTAAAACAAATCCAATTAAAAATGAGTGGATTAAGCTACCTCAAATTGGAATAGTTAAAATGAGATTATCACGGCCAATTCCAGATGGATTCAAGATAAAGCAAGTTAGGATAGTTAAACGAGCTAGTGGTTATTTGGCAATGCTGTCTTTACAAAGTGAAGTCAGTGTTCCTGATCTACCAGGATGGGGTCACCCGCTGGGGATTGATATTGGACTAAATAAGTTTTTAGCAACTTCTGATAATGAGTTAATAGAGCGCCCTAGATTTTTAAGCGAGCTGCACGGTAAGCTTAAATTGACGAGCGACCCCGCGCCGTCGCACGGCGCTAGGGAACGCGCGAGTTGCTACAACGCAGATTGAAGCTAAAGAAAAAAGGGTCGGCAAATAGACATAAACTTAATCATAAAATTGCAAGACTTCATCAAAAAATCTCAGATACTCGAAAAGATTTTCAATTCAAGTTAGCACATCATCTGTGGTGAGCATTCAGCTATCAGCTATCAGCTATCAGCTATCAGCTATCAGCTCAAAGCTTTGAGCTTTTAAATAAAACAAGTAAGCATTCGTTTAATCTTTGTTACGTCAGCTGTTCGCTTAGGGTGGGCCTTTAGCCCACAGCTGACGGCTGACGGCTGACGGCTGAATGCTTACCATCTGTGTGACCAAGCTGGGAACGAAGTTACCGTAAGAATAGGGTCGCCAAAATGGTTAGCAGGCTATGCATAGAAGAGTTAAAACTTGTTGATTAAGGCTCCACTATTCTAAGGTTTCGTCTCCGGAATGATATTTGTTGAGAACTTAGACTTGAGAACTTGGGCAAAAGGAATGTTAAGTAAACATACCCGTATTGGCTGGTTTTGGTCAGTTATTTAATATCTTAGCTTGGGTTTGTTGGAAACGAGGGGTATATTTTGGCAAAGTTGACTACAGATTTACCAGTCAAATTTGTCCAAATTGTGGTAAACATACAGGGAAAAAGGATTTGTCTGAACGTATACACAAATGTCCTGAATGCCATTACGAAATTAACAGAGATGTTTCAGCTGCTCAAGTAATTTGTCAACGTGGTATCACTGCGGTCGGGCAGATCTTGAAGTTACCGTAAGGATAGGGTCGCCTTATCACAAAAGACTTGAACCTTTTACGCATAACCTACCAACTATAAAGGCGACCCTATCTATCGGTTTCGTCTCGTGGGAAAAAATGACTGTGTAGGCGGGCTGTCGGGGGTTGACAACAACCTAGATAAGTGCTTTGGAAGCAGTAAACCCAAATTGTGAAGTTTGGGAATCCCCCGTTATAATCTCTGATTTAACGGGGGAGGATGTCAAGTGCTTGCCTTAAACTTGTGAGTGGACAATAACAGAAGTTGGAGAGCTACTTATGGACGCCGCTGCACTCTGGCAACGCTATCAGGATTGGCTTTATTACCACGAAGGGTTAGAGCTTTACCTTGATATCAGCCGTATGGGGTTTGATGATGCCTTTGTGGAGGCGATGCTGCCTAAGTTGGAAAAGGCATTTAAGGATATGGATGCCCTAGTCAACGGTGCGATCGCAAACCCTGATGAAAACCGCATGGTCGGTCACTACTGGCTAAGAGACCCGGACTTAGCCCCAACTCCAGAACTCCAACAAGACATTGTCAACACTCTCGACAAAATTGAAACCTTTACCCAAAATGTCCACACGGGTGCCATCCATCCCCCTAGGGCACCAAAATTTACTGATGTTCTTTCCATTGGTATTGGGGGTTCTGCCCTTGGTCCTGAGTTTGTCGCTGAAGCCCTCGGGCTAGACTCTCCTCCTTTAGCCATTCACTTTATTGACAATACTGACCCAGCTGGCATTGATGCTGTGCTAGCCCAACTCCAAGACCGATTGTCTAGCACTCTGGTATTAGTCATCTCCAAATCTGGGGGAACACCAGAAACTCGTAACGGCATGGTGGAAGTTAAAACAGCCTACGAGTCTCAGAATCTAGACTTTGCTGCCCAGGCTGTTGCCATTACAGGTGTTGGCAGCAAACTAGATCAATTGGCAAAATCCGAAGGTTGGCTGGCCACCTTTCCCATGTACGATTGGGTAGGAGGACGTACCTCTGAAATGTCAGCCGTAGGACTACTTCCAGCTTCACTACAAGGGATTGATATCCGTCAGATGCTGGCTGGTGCTAAAGAGATTGATAGCGCTACCGGTAGCCCCCAGCTCAAAAGCAATCCAGCCGCCTTACTTGCCCTATGCTGGTACTTTGCTGGCAATGGCAAGGGGGAGAAAGATATGGTCATGTTGCCTTACAAAGACAGTCTATTGCTATTCTCCCGCTACTTACAGCAGCTGGTAATGGAATCTCTAGGTAAGGAAAAAGACCTAGATGGCAATACGGTTTATCAGGGCATTGCGGTTTATGGTAACAAAGGCTCAACGGATCAACATGCCTACGTACAACAACTTCGGGAAGGTGTTCCCAATTTCTTTGTCACGTTCATTGAAGTCTTAGAAGACCGACAAGGGAAGTCTCCAGAAGTAGAAGCCGGTGTAACTGCGGGAGACTATCTATCAGGTTTATTACAAGGTACTCGGCAAGCGTTGTATGAAAATCAACGGGATTCCATTACCGTAAGCATTCGTCAGGTCAATGCTAGAACGGTGGGTGCATTAATTGCCCTGTATGAACGTGCTGTTGGTCTTTATGCATCCTTGGTGAATATCAATGCTTATCACCAACCTGGGGTAGAAGCGGGTAAAAAAGCCGCCGCTGCCATTCTGGATTTACAGAAACAGGTGATGGAGGTACTACACCAGGAAAGTGCTGCCATATCTATTTCGGAGTTAGCTGAGAAAGCGGGAGCCCCTGACCAAATTGAAGGGATTTACAAATTGCTGCGTCATCTGGCTTATAACCAGCGGGGTATTGTCTTAGAAGGGAATCTGGGGCAACCAAGTAGTCTGAAAGTTTCTGCTGTATAAGCTAATAGACATTTGACCTTTTTTGTTGACAGTTGACTGTTAATCCTTGACAGCCAACTGTCAAATTTAAGGCTAGTTAACAAAAAAGACCTTGGGCTTCCCTTGTCAACCCAAGAAACTTGCTAGAATAAAAAGCATAAAAGGTTAGATTATATCTAAAATGTAACGTTTTTTACAAAAAATTAACGTTTTTTCAAATTTTGGTTAAAATGCTGGGCATAAAGGTAGCTTCATTAAAGAGGTCAGAGGTGCAATGGCTCAGTCTGATGTAGTAACTGTCGGTCAATACCTTACTCAACGCCTGCAAGCCGCTGGTGTCAAGCATATTTTTGGCGTAGTAGGAGATTACGTCCTGA